>CAJAVP010000054.1 GCA_903945375.1 uncultured Methylococcaceae bacterium
ATTCATTAGCGATTTTGACATCGTGCAAAGCCATGAGATGCTGAAAATACTAACACGGGTTCTATGGTAGATTTGCGTTGGGCATAGAACCCTTTACTCGCTTTGGTCTTCGTGCGATGTGTCATCGCGTCCACTGAATCAGGGTCTTTCGGCGCTTCTAGCGCTTTAGCAAACCGTTCTTCCAGCGTTGGATTGTGGTGTTGGCGACCTTTGGACGTATAGGGTTCAATCTTTGCCGCCTCAAATTATTGGGCGTTATCGTTGCTGAAATACCCGCTATCGGCTGCCGCTTTGGCGATAACGTAATACGCCGGAGTGAGTTACCCATGCGACGCACAATACGACTATCGTCTATTGCGCCTTACCGCGTTACCTATCATCCTGGTTGCCTTTTTGTTAAGCCAGAAACCATCATGTACATCCCTAAGATAACCAGTGCCATATCTGCCATTTTGTACGGATCAGTCACTAAAATTACGGTGCTTGCTGCAAATAGAAAAATGCCAAAACCTCTAAGAAAGCGTTTCATACCAGAAGAATATTGCTCGAATTTCATTTTTAGTAGACCTCAAAAAGCTTGGCTGACCAATTATGACGGTCAGTTAAGGGTTGTCGATTTTTTTACCTAAGATAAAGCGCTGCTTAAACCTCTGTTTAACTATAACACTTATTCAAACTAGCTTCTATACTCAGCTAAACTGACCATCATTAAGTCGACAGTAATCATCGGTAAATTCTGGCTACCCACACTAAGATCGGATAGGTTAAACCTTAAGGCTTGCCACGCTTTAAGTCAGTAGCCTAAATTCTCTTCTCAAGGCTTTGTTAATAGTTGACTAAATAGCTTGGTTTGATTGATAATCAAGAGATTAACTTTATCTATTACATGAATTATTTTATGACTAATCCAATTATTTTTACAGACAGTGCCGCTGCTAAAGTCAGCGAACTCATCGCTGAGGAAGGAAATGACAACCTGAAGCTCAGGGTTTACGTGACCGGTGGGGGATGCTCTGGTTTTCAATATGGTTTTACTTTTGATGAAGAGATGAATGAAGATGATACCCGTGTCACAAATGGTGGCGTGACGGTTCTCGTAGATTCGATGAGTATTCAATATCTAACAGGTGCTGAAGTTGACTATAAAGAGGATTTGTCAGGCGCACAGTTTGTGATCCGTAATCCGAATGCGACGACGACGTGTGGTTGCGGTTCGTCATTTTCGTCTTAAGTTTTTAAACTCTGTTTTAAAATAAGCAAATAAAATCAGTGTGTTGATTTACGGCTTTTTAATACATAAGCAAATGATTTTGATTGAAAAATTAGTTGCCAGTCGAGCTAAACGGAAAATTGCAGGCTGGCAAGTTAATGAGCTTTGCCTTACTATACATGACGTAAGCAGCTATTTTTACGTTAAGGCCGTAAGCTAAAAATGATCAACAGTGAGCGTGGTCAAGCCCTGTTTAGCACGTACACCTTAGGGTTGAGGTTGCTTTACAAAACAGAACAGGCTCAAATTTTTATGTCATTGCCTCGTAAAATTCATAACAATCAAACAGTGATGTCAGCTTAAATGAATACGCAGCTTTATAGAACAATTTGGATTTCCGATTTGCACATCGGCTCTACCCAATGTCAAGCCGATGTATTACTTGACTTTCTTAAACATAACGACAGTGAAAAGCTTTATTTAGTCGGTGATATTATCGACTTTTGGGCGCTTTCTAAAAAAGTCTATTGGCCTGCCTCACATAATACGGTCATTCAAAAGCTTTTGCGTAAAGCGCGGCACGGCACACAAATTATTTATGTACCCGGCAATCATGATGAAAATGTCAGAGATTATGACAATCATATTTTCGGCGACATTATGGTAAAAAACTCTGATGTCCACACCACGGCGGACGGTAAAAAATTTTTGATTGTCCACGGTGATGAGTACGACACTATTGCCAAATACCATGCTTGGGTTGCAAAGTTGGGTTCAAAAGGCTATGACATGCTGATTGAAATCAACCGTTTTTTGCGTGCATTTAGACGATTACTGGGTATTCAATCCAATTTTTCACTCGCCGCGTATATCAAATTTAAAGTCAAAAATGCCGTTCAATTTATTTCTGACTATGAAAATAGCATTATCAGTACACTAAAAAATGAACAATTAGATGGCGTTATTTGCGGTCATATTCATCATGCCGAAATCAAAGAAATCGACAATTTTTTATATGTTAACACCGGTGATTTTGTCGAGAGTTGCACGGCTATCGTTGAGCATGATGATGGTTCTTTGCATTTAATTCGTTGGGAATCTCTAGGCGACGAAAAAGCCCATTTGACCGAACTACTTAACTAATTAATAGGCTGTCGCCTATAATTTCTTCTCAGCTCTATGTCCTGTTGTCTAGCAAGTGTTTTTCTAAAAAAGACTTGTCGGGTTGGCAACGAATTTTCCGAAATGGAGCTTAAGTCCACTGACGATATTTTCGTATTGCACCCGGGTTACAATAGGCTTTACCAACCCTAATCGGTACGCATCATGTTCGACGACTCACTATCTCCCGCCATGTTTCCAGAAGCCTTGCCTGTTCGGCTGCGTGAAATCCCATATAACTATACCTCTTTTTCTGACCGTGAAATCGTCATCCGTCTGCTGGGTGATGAGAGCTGGGAGACTTTAGAATCTCTGCGTGCGGAGCGCATTACTGGGCGTTCTGCTAGGATGCTGTTTGAAGTCTTAGGTGATATTTGGGCAGTTCAACGCAACCCGTATCTCGAAGACGATTTATTGAATAACGGCAAGCGTCGTAAGGCGTTACTCCATGCCTTGCGTCATCGACTTGGGCAGATGAAACAGCGGCACAGAGAACTAGAAGGCGAGAATGCAGCACGTGCGAAACGTGTGGGACTATTGCTCGATGCCGCTTATCAGGCCGTCGATAACTTTGATGCCCATTTCGATCGTACCCGTGAAATGCGCCAAAAAGTGTTGGCGTTGTTATCCAAGCATACTCGAAAAGATAATATTTGCTTTGATGGTTTTGCGCGTGTTTCGCATGTGACCGATGCTACGGATTGGCGGGTTGAATATCCTTTTGTCGTACTCTATCCGTGCAGCGAAGACGAAGTTGGGCATCTGGTACGTGATTGTATTAAGTTGGGCTTGACTATTATTCCTCGCGGCGGCGGTACGGGTTATACCGGTGGCGCTGTGCCGCTCACCCCATTTTCTGCGGTCATCAATACTGAAAAATTAGTTGTCATTGGTCGCGTTGAAACCGCTTACGCCTTGCCTGGAATTGAGCAGACGTATGCTACGATTCATACCTGTGCCGGTGTGGTCACGCGGCGCGTTATGGATATAGCAGAGAATGCTGGTTTAGTGTTTGCCTGTGACCCAACCTCAGCCGATGCGTCGTGTGTGGGTGGCAATATTGCCATGAATGCTGGCGGTAAAAAAGCGGTGTTATGGGGCACGGCATTGGACAATTTACTGTCTTGGCGCATGGTCACACCGGATGGCAAATGGCTGGATGTAGAACGCTACAACCATAATCTTGGCAAAATTCATGAACAAGAGCAGGTCACGTTCAATTTAAAACGCTACGATACCCAACGAAAAACCGTGCTTTCCGAAGAACAATTAGTCATTCCGGGCACAGCCTTCCGTAAGGGCGAATTGGGCAAGGATGTCACAGACAAATTCCTCGGCGGCTTGCCAGGCATTCAAAAAGAAGGCTGTGATGGCATTATCACCTCGGCGCGGTGGATTTTGCACAAACTACCGCCGTTTACACGCACGTTTTGTCTGGAGTTCTTTGGGCAAGTGCGTGAGGCCGTTCCTGCCATTCTTGAAATTCGTGATTATTTGGCAGGCTTGCCTAAAAACGGATCGGATCGCGTGATGTTAGCGGGGCTTGAACATTTGGATGAGCGTTATGTTAAGGCGGTAGGTTATGCCAGCAAAGCCAAACATCGCGGGCGTCCTAAAATGGTTTTGATTGGCGATATTGTAGGTGATGATGAAAAACAAGTCGCGTTGGCGGCATCCGAAGTTGTGCGCTTGTGTAATGCGCGTGATGCGGAAGGATTTGTGGCAGTGAGTGCTGAAGCGCGTAAAACATTTTGGTTAGATCGAGCACGGACTGCGGCAATTGCTAAACATACTAATGCGTTCAAAATCAATGAAGATGTCGTTATTCCTCTGCCGCGTATGGGCGACTATTGTGATGGCATCGAACGAATTAATATCGAATTATCGTTACGGAACAAGTTACGTTTATGTGGCGCACTGAGTCAGTTAGTGGCAGGCGATTTACCGCTACGTTCGTATGAAGACAGCGTAGACAAGACGGCATTGTTTGGCGATCGGCGTGATTTAGCATTAGCGGCAATCGAGCAAGTCCGTGAACGCTGGCAATGGCTTTATGATCATTTGGACTTACCTTTGGCTCAAGCCGAAGCGTTATTTCACAACTATGCTATTGCGGTAACTGAGTTGACCAATCGGACGGAGCAACCAACGCTGTTTCATCGCTTACAAGATCGTTCATTGCGTGTCTCTTGGAAGCAGGAATTATTGCCGCGCTTAAATGAGATTTTCGAGGGTGATAATTTCCGTCCCGTTATTGAGCGTATTGAAGCGGTGCATAAAGAAATTTTACGGGGACGCGTGTTTGTTGCTTTGCACATGCACGCCGGTGATGGCAATGTACATACGAATTTACCGGTCAACTCCGATCACTATGAAATGCTCCAAGAGGCTAACGCGGCGGTGGTTCGTATCATGGCATTAGCTAGGGCGTTGGGCGGTGTTATTTCCGGTGAGCATGGTATCGGCATTACTAAATATGAGTTTTTAAGTGCCGATGAGCTGGCTGATTTTCATGCCTACAAGCAGCATGTTGATCCAGAAGGTCGTTTTAATCGCGGCAAACTCATGCCAGGCGGTAATTTGAATGCGGCTTATACAACCTCATTCAGCTTAATGGGCTATGAATCCTTGATTATGCAGCAAAGTGATATCGGCGCTATCTCGGATTCGGTCAAAGATTGTCTCCGTTGTGGAAAATGTAAGCCGGTTTGTTCAACGCATGTACCGCAAGCCAACTTGCTTTATTCGCCACGTAATAAAATTTTGGCAACCTCGTTATTAGTCGAAGCCTTTTTGTACGAAGAACAAACCCGACGCGGTATTTCCATCACACATTGGAAAGAGTTTGAGGATGTTGCCGATCATTGCACAGTTTGTCATAAATGTTTTAACCCGTGTCCTGTGGATATTGATTTTGGCGAAGTGTCCATGAACATGCGTAATTTACTGCGTAAAATGGATAAACAAAGCTTTAATCCGGTGAAAGCGGCAGCACTTGCCTTTTTGTCGACCAGTCATCCCAATAGCATCAAATTAATGCGTAAGCTACTCATCGAGTGGTCATATAAAGGGCAGCGTCTAGGCAATATTTTTCTTAAACCTTGGGGTAAATCACAGCTCATACAACCGCCTTCATCGACCGGTCGTCCAGAAATGCGTGAGTATGTCGTGCATTTTACAAACCGTAAAATGCCCAATAACGTTCCGTCTAAAACCTCGAGAGCGTTGTTAGGTATTGAAAGCAATGAGATTGTGCCGATTATTCGTGATCCAAACAAAACGCGGGCAGACTCGGAAGCGGTATTTTATTTTCCGGGTTGTGGTTCAGAGCGTTTGTTCTCGCAAGTGGGTTTAGCGACACAAGCGATGTTGTACGAGGTAGGCGTTCAAACAGTATTGCCACCTGGTTATTTGTGTTGCGGTTATCCACAACGGGCAGCAGGACAATATGACAATGCCCAAAAGATCACCACCGATAATCGCGTGTTATTCCATCGGGTTGCTAACACCTTAAATTATCTCGACATTAAAACAGTGGTCGTGAGTTGCGGAACTTGTTTGGATCAATTAGCGGATTATGAATTTGACAAGATTTTTCCAGGTTGTCGGGTTATTGATATTCATGAATTCCTGCTAGAAAAAGACATCAAGCTCGATGGCTTAAATGGCAGTCGTTATCTCTATCACGATCCGTGTCATAGCCCATTAAAACAACAAGAGCCGATGAAAACCGTTAATGCGTTGATGGGAACAACTGTAGGCAAATCAGAACGCTGTTGCGGAGAATCCGGCACTTTAGCGGTGGGTCGACCTGATATCTCAACACAAGTGCGGTTTCGTAAAAATATCGAATTACAAGAGGATTCAGAGAAATTACGCAGCGATGGCTATGATGGCCCAATAAAAATGCTTACCTCTTGTCCGTCTTGCGTTCAAGGCCTGCAACGCTATAAAGACGATGTGGATCAATTGGAAGTGGATTACATTGTGGTTGAAATTGCCAAAAATGTCCTCGGTAAAAATTGGTTAAAAACCTATATTAAACAAGCTGCCAATGGTGGTATAGAGCGAGTCATATTGTAATGTTCAAAAATGCCTTACTGAGTTTACTGGCTATTATTGTTATTTTTGAAGAATGGCTTTGGGATATTTTAACGCTTGCCGGTCAATGGCTGGCAGATGTGTTGCAATTAGAGCGCTTTGATGAGCATCTAGCGCAGGCAAAGCCACCGCAAGCCGTGTTGTATTTGTTGTTTCCGCTGGCTATTGTCACGCCGATTAATCTCATGGCTATTTTTTTACTCACACATGGCGCTATTGTTGAAGGGCTATTGCTGGAAGTGGCCGCTAAATTGTTTGGCACTTTATTAATTGCAAGAGTTTTCAAATTAGTTAAACCGGCGTTGCTGCACTTTGTTTGGTTTGCTTCGTTTTATCATGCCATTATGCGGCTGTTGAATTGGGCGCATGAGTTGATTCATGATTCTGCACTGTATCGCTGGAGCGTCATTTTTAAAGCTCATGTAAAACAAAGACTGCGTGGACTGTTCTCGCATTGAAAACCGCGCACAATGGACAAGAAATTACTGGCAAAATCGGCTATGCTAATGCAATCATCTAATTAGCACCTCTGACAGGTTTTATTATGCCGCAAAAAAAGACTCAACCCGATAAAGACCAATTAACTAAAATCGTCACCGAAGCCAGACGCAACCAAGAGCTGCGTGAGCAATCCTACCGAGGACAAGCCTTAAAACTCTATCCTTGGGTTTGCGGTCGCTGTGCGCGGGAGTTTACCCACAAAAATTTGGCAGAACTGACGGTTCATCATAAAAATCATGATCATGACGATAATCCCGCCGATGGCAGCAATTGGGAATTACTCTGCCTGTATTGCCATGATAATGAACATTCTCGTTATGAAGAAACCCGTTTTAGCAGCACGACGATCAGTAAAAACACCTCGTCAACCGCAACGGCGACGCATAATCCCTTTGCTAATCTCAAAAGCTTATTGGATAACAAGCATTAAGCGGTTCGTAGGCAAGCCCGAATAATGAATCCGAACAAATTGGATGCTTGTCCGCAGTGTGATTTATTGCTTAGGCGGATTGATCCTGAACTGGGCGAAAAAGCCCAGTGTCCACGTTGTGCTTATCTTTTGTACTATCCACGCAAACATAGTATTGAGCGCACCTTGGCGTTGTCGATAGCGGGATTGATTTTATTTTTCCCTGCCAATTTTTTGCCTTTAATGGGTATCAAATTATTGGGCAACAGTCATGATGGCAGTTTAATTTCCGGTGTTATTGGTTTGTTTAATGAAGGCTTATGGGCGGTGGCTGTTTTGGTATTTGTTTCAAGCATTTTGTTTCCTTTAACCAATGTGTTGCTCTCGCTATTAATTAGTGCCCATCTATATTTGAACAAGCCAAATCGTTTTTTAGCACAGTGGATGCGTTGGTTACAGCATCTCGACGAATGGGCAATGCTGGAGGTCTACGCACTAGGCATTATTGTCGCTAGCGTTAAGTTGGCGTCTACGGCGGATTTAAAACTGGGCTTAGGATTGTATGCGTTTATCGCTTTATTATTGATTACAGCAATGTTGGCGAGTAGTCTTGACCGTTATTTATTTTGGCAGCGGATTGCCCGCTTACGCTCATGAGGTATAAAGCCAGTGCCTTAGTACAGGGCTTAGTGCGTTGTCATGATTGTGGGCGTTTAAGTCGTCTCGATGCTCAATTACCGCACTGTCCAGTGTGTGGCAGTCGCCTACATGAACGAATGCCACAGAGTTTGCAACGGTGCTTAGCTTTTTTATTGAGTAGCTACGCGCTGTATTTGCCTGCTAATATTTTTCCCATTATGACCGTAACGCAGATAGGTGTGACCGAAAAACATACGATTATCGGTGGCATTATCGCCTTGATTGACAAGGATATGCTGCCGATTGCCATTTTGGTTTTTGTTGCCAGTATCTTAGTGCCTTTACTTAAATTGCTGGGTCTGAGTCTGTTGTTGTTAAACGTACATTGCCGTTGGCAGCGTAACGCCAAATTGTGGACGCAGTTGTATCGCATGATCGCTTTTGTGGGACGTTGGTCAATGTTAGATATTTTTATGATTTCAATTCTGATTGCTGTGGTTGATTTAGGTGGCGTTTCTAAGGTGCTAGCCGGCCCAGCGGCGACAGCCTTTGCAGCAGTGGTCGTTTTAACTATGTTTGCTGCCATGTCATTTGATCCCCGATTGATTTGGGATAAGCAAAAAATACCCCGTTGACTATGACGCATTTTACCGATCCTTATGAGACCGAAGAGGTCGTTATCAATAACAAAATCAGTTTGCCTCTGGTTTGGTTTTTACCCTTAATCGCGCTAATAGTCAGTGGTTGGCTGATTTATAAATCCATTTCGGAAAAAGGCCCTGAGGTGACGATTAACTTCCCTAATGCGGAGGGCTTAGACGTTGATAAAACCAGAATTAAATATCTGGATGTCGAAGTGGGTAAGGTCACTGAAATTACCATCAGCGAGGATTTAAAAAGCATCCGCGTGACAGCACAAATGAATAGTGCAGCAGAGGCGTATTTAAAACATCAAACGGCTTTTTGGGTGGTACGTCCACAAGTGGGATTAGGTGGCGTGTCTGGTTTAGGCACATTATTGTCGGGAGCTTATATTGGCATTAAACCGGGTGGTGGTGACAAACAAACGCATTTTATTGGTTTGACCTCGCCGCCTCTGCTTAAAAGCGACATAGAGGGCAAGCAGTTTATCTTAGAAACCAATAACCTAGGTTCGATCCAACCTGGCACGCCCATTAATTTTCATGGTGTTATTGTTGGCGAAGTCTTGGCGCATGAGTTTGCAGCCGAGACCGATAGGATTAAATTGACGGTCTTTATTCATAAGCCCTATGACCAGTTTATCAGAAAAAATACCCGCTTTTGGGTGGATAGCGGAGTTGATTTATCGGCGAGCGCCGATGGTTTTAAAGTGCGAACCGGCCCTTTGATTTCCTTATTAAGCGGCGGTATTGCATTCCGAGCCGCTCCAGAAGACACCGCAGTCGATACTGTGGCGGAAAACGAGCACTTCCCTTTATACGAGAATTATGAGCAATCAACACAAGTTGTTTACGGCAAAACATTAAAATATGTCATGTTTTTTAACGGCTCAGTACGCGGTTTAATCGAAGGCGCACCGGTGCAACTGCGCGGCATTCCAGTAGGCAAAGTGGTTGGTATTAACCTAGAATTGGATGAAAAAACCATAGATATTCGCATTCCAGTCTTGGTGGAGTTAGAGCCTGAGCGAATTAGTATGGTTAGTAATTCACCCCACATCAGTCACACCGATATTATTCAAAAGCTCATTAAAAAAGGTTTGCGGGCGCAATTGCAAACGGGCAGTTTGTTAACCGGACAATTATTAGTCGATCTGGATTTTCATCCGAAAAGTAAAATCGTCTTAACTGAGATGAATAACAGCGTGTATCCAGAATTTCCAACGACCGCCAGCTCATTGGATCAGTTTGCCCATTCGGCACAAACCATTATGGATAAAATTGCCAAATTACCGCTGGAAGACATGGGAGATGAGATCAACAAGACACTGCAAGCGTTACAATCCACTTCAAAAGCCACTAACTCAGTGCTAACAACGGCGAATACCGCATTGAGTACGACGGACAAAACCATGCAATCGGCTCATCAAGTACTAAATTCACTCGAACCTGGCGCAACCACCCGTTATGAACTCGATAAGTTATTGCAGGAGCTGGGACAAACGGCGAGTTCGGTCAAGCAATTGACAGATTATTTACAACAACACCCCGAAACATTAATTCGTGGCAAAAACGAGGATTAAGTTTATGCTAAAAGCTCTAATGATGGGTTTAAGTCTGTTTATGGTTGCTTGTGCGACCACGCCACCGCCTCAGTTTTATATTTTAGAGGCATTAAGTCCAGTCGCTGAGCCACCTGCTGCACAAGCAAAAAATCGTCAGATCGGATTAGGGCCAATTAGCTTGCCGGCATTATTAGAGCGTAAGCAAATTGTCACACGCTCAGGAAATGGCGTGGTCAATATCGCCGAATTTCAGCAATGGGCAGAGCCATTAAAAGATAATATTGCTCAAGTATTGCGCCAAAATCTCAGTCAACGACAACCGAATAATTTAATCAGAGCTTACCCTTGGAGCGCTTACGGTACGGTTGATTACCGCATTATTATCGACATTACCCGAGTCGATGCCGAGTTAGGTCAATGGACACGCTTAGATGTTAATTGGTCTGTCATGTCTGAAAGCACGCATACCATCATAAAAAACGCACACTCCACTTTTCAACGCAAACTAGATGATTCGAGTTATCAAGCCGTAGTGCTCGGGTTAAGTCATCTGTTCAGTGATTTTAGTGATGATTTAGCCCAAGCTATTGCAGAAATCAATGGGGTCAGATTGGATTGATTTTCAATTAAAAAACCAGATAAGCTGTATATAATTGTTTTTTAAGTCTAATTTTATGGTGCGCCTACCAAGAATCATCATTCCAAAGCTGTAAGGCGGATTCGCCGCTAGGCAATCCGCCCTGTGGTGGGTACGCCGATGGCGGTTTGCTATCGCGAAACCGCCCTACACCTTCAATCAATGAGGTCAGACTCGATTGATTTACCATAAAGGTGACGGTCACCAGACTATTTATCCCCCCTATCGACGCAAACTGATTTTTTAAAATTAGTTAAACACTTTCCAACGCCAACAAACCCATCTGTTAGCTTTAACGCCAGCATTATTGCTTCGCCGGTATTGGATAATTCACATACGCCAGCTCGCCTAATTATTCCAGTATCAGACGGTACGATTGCCGCGTTAGATGCTGATAGTGGTGTGTTAATCTGGCAATTAAACGCACCACCGGTATCCGTCGGACAACAGGTGGAACTGATTGCCACCCCCGTTGTTATTCACGATAAACTGGTGGTGTCTTACCAAAGTGTGGATAAATGTGTGCGTAACGATCACCGTTTGGCGGTTATTGATTTACAAGCGGCACAACGGGATACCCGTTTTCCGGTGCTGAGTTTTGCCGCAGAACGTCCCACTTCAGATAAAAAGTCCACAGTAAAATTTAATCCACCAACCACGTTTTCCCATGCAGCGTTGAAACATATCGCCTGGCCTAGTTCAACAAATGGTTTGGTATATGCCGCGTTTGGCAATGCCGGTGATATTCAGCCCTTTCACGGCTGGTTGTTTGAAGTCGATCTGGATACTTGGCAACGAGACGGTACAGCTCATGCGATTAGAAGCGTGCTGTTAACCACACCAGAAGTCGATTGTCCATCTAAAACTGAATTTTGCACACAAGAAATGGTATGTGGCGGTGGTAGTTAGGTTACCTAATGGCCCATTAATTAGCCAAGCGGATCAGCATATTGAGTTGTTTATTCCAACGGGCAATGGACAAGTGGATTTAAATCGCCAAGATTATGCCAATGCGCTCATGCCTGTCACGCCCGGGCTTGAGTTTACGGATGGTTGCGATCGTCAATTGTGTGCAAACTTTAATCCCACTCAGCCAAGTAGCGATTGCCTCAACTCGTGCAAAAATCTCTTTATTCCGCGCTTAGCAGGCAATCATGAGGCTTTAAGCCACCGAATCATGAATGCGATAACAAACTAGCTTGGATGGATTATGACCTCGGGGGCAACACGCCGATTAAAATTACCTTAAAAAGCGGTCGCAACGTACTGGTACAAGCGGGTAAAGAGGCGGTGCCTACTTAATTGATGCGGAGCATTTGGGCACACAATACGATCGTCTACAAATTGCCCAGTTATGTGACTCAGCAACAGATTTATGCCGACTGAGTTGGGCGGGAATGATCGTCACTGATCCCGTACACACCACAATTGATGACGAAGCCGTGGTGATTCTTCCCACATTTAATACCGATCAAAGCCATCCGGCCGGTTTAGTGGCATTAAAAATCCTTGAAATCAACGGGCAGCCGCAATTTCAACGCTTCTGGCAGTTCCCAAGCCCCGATCAACCCGATGCGATCAAATGGTTTAGAAGACATCCTTCGTTACCCGTATTAAGCACCCATTTAGGTCGTCAGCCTGAGCCAATGGTCTGGATTGTCGATATTGGTACGCAAGGCAAACTGTTTGGTATTCGCGCAAAAGACGGTCAAGTTCTTGCCGAGCAAGACTTACAAGGCACTGGACGGCAGCTGTCGATGCCATTAATCATTGGCAACCAGCTTTATATGCCTCAAACCGGCGAAGCGATACTCGAAGCCTATCGTATTGAAAATAGCCAAAGCCAGGAGCATTAAAGTACGTCGCGACAATCACGACTAAAGCCGCTCCCACTTTGGTTAAGGAATTTTTTAGCGATGTCTTAAGGCAAATAAACGCTCCACTGCATACCGCCTAAACTGACGCTACTGCCGCCTTCCAGCTTGCCGCCCAATAAATCCAGCAATTCATTAACCACACTCACCCCGATTCCATGTCCATGAATATTTTCATCCGCCCGCATACCACGTTTTAAAATATCATTAAATTTGCCAACCGGAATACCGGGGCCATCGTCTTCTATGGTTAATAAGGCGGAAAAATCACGGCGGGCTTTGCGCGGTTTCAATGTAATGCTGACCTTAACGCTATGTTGACACCACTTACAGGCGTTATCCATTAGATTGCCAACGATTTCATATAAATCGCCCTCCTCCGCGTAAATAGGGCAGAACTCAGGCACGGTTAGGACAAATTGTATTGCCTTATCGAGATACACCTTGTTTAACGATGCTGATATTTTATGAATAATAACGGTCAAGTCTTGCGTTTTAATGGTTTTTTGTTCACCTTTAGCCGCCGCACGATGTAATTGGTATTCAACAATTTCATCCATTCGGACGATTTGCTCACTGACCGTTTCCTGTTGGTGAGGCGGGAAAGATTCGAGACAACCGCGCAAAATAGCTAAAGGCGTTTTGAGGCTGTGGGCTAAATCGGCCAGATTATTACGATAACGTTCCAGATGCGCCCGCTCAATACTGATAAAGGCGTTAAGATTACCCACTAAACCACGCAATTCACTCGGATATTGACCATCCAGATGCGTTTTATGGCCTTGTTCAATAGCGGCTAAGTCTTCGGCGATACGACGTAATGGCGTTAAACTCCAACGCAACAAAGCAAATTGCATGGCAATCAAAACAATTGCAATCACTAATAACCAAAGTCGCAAGGTTTTTTGTAGTTGCTCAAGCTGATCGCTAACAAACCGTGCATCTTCCTCGACACTAATTAAATACGTCTCTGGATTATTACTGTGTTTAGGCCAACTTACGGCATAATGCAAGGCATAACGTTTTTGTTTTTCAAACAAAAATTTAAACTGATCAATCTCTAATTGCTCGGGCGATTCGACCGCCAAGCCAATAGCAGACGGCGATTGCCAAACGCGTTTAGCGGGAGCTTGCTGGATAAAGCCATAAAGCCCTGATCCTGGCGTAGCAAAGCGTGGATCCGGTAGCTCATCAGGCATAATCAACTCCCCATTTGTCTCTACTTTAGCAGCTGCTAATAAGGAATAAATCTGGATTTGCAAACGTTCTTGCAAGGCTTCTTCTGCGGTATCGCGAAAACCTTGTTCAAGAATCAGCGCAACTAAGGCAAAAAAAATCGCCAATACCAAACCTTCGGCGATTAATAATCGAAAACGTAGGGATTTGCTGTGCATAAGCCGATTCAGTCAGCGAACAGTTATTTGGAATAGCTCAAACTATTGCAACAAAATAGCCGTGCTAATCAATACGGCACTGAGGAGAATAGCAATCAAAGTGGTGCGCTGATGAGTCGCCATTTGCTGTCTAAGTAAGACCAATTCACGATCATGCGCTTTCGCCTGGTGCTGAGCGTTGGCGGCATTATCCAAGGCTTTATAAACCAAACCGGGCATTTCCGGAAAATGACTTACTAACTCAGGAAATTGTTTAAATAATTGGCTGAGTTTGGCTTTAGGTCCCATGCGTTCCTTAAACCAATCTTCCAAAAATGGCTTAGCGGTTTGCCATAAATCCAACTCAGGATAGAGCTGCCGACCTAAGCCTTCAATATTCAACAAGGTCTTTTGCAATAACACCAATTGCGGCTGTACGTGCATATCAAAACGACGCGCCGTTTGGAATAATCGTAATAATAATTGACCAAAGGAAATGTCTTTTAAAGGTTTTTCAAAAATAGGCTCACACACACTACGTATGGCCGATTCAAATTCTTCAATGCGCGTGCTACTCGATACCCAACCGGATTCAACGTGCATTTGAGCCACTTTGCGATAATCCCGATTGAAAAATGCTAAAAAGTTTTCGGCTAAATAATGTTGGTCTGAAGCAGACAATGTACCCACAATACCGAAGTCTATCGCAATGTATTTTGCGGGAACGTCCACAAAAATATTGCCGGGGTGCATATCCGCATGAAAGAAGTTATCTCTGAATACTTGGGTAAAAAAGATTTCTACGCCGCGCTCGGCCAGTAGTTTAAAGTCCGCACCGGCTTTTGTTAGGGCATCGATGTCGCCCACCGGTATCCCCTGAATACGCTCCATGACCATCACTTTTTGGCGACTTAATGGCCAATGAATTTCTGGTATATAGATAATCTCTGAGTTTTCAAAATTTCGACGTATTTTAGCGGCATTGGCGGCCTCTCGGATTAAGTCCAGCTCATCCAAGGTGGTTTTTTCAAATTCCGCAACGACTTCCATTGGATGCAAACGTCGTGCATCTGCCCAAAATCGTTCGGCAAATCGCGCCAGCTCATAGATCAAGCCCATATCCGAATGGATACGTTTTTCAATATTTGGACGCAGCACTTTTACCACAACCTGTTCGCCATTTTTTAATACGGCGGCATGAACTTGAGCAACCGAGGCTGATGCCATCGGTTGTGGATCAAATTCACTAAACGCCTCATCAATCGACATACCTAATTCTTTTTCTATAATTTGACGTGCAATTTCATTGCTAAACGGCGGCACCCGATCTTGCAATTTAACCAGCTCATCGGCGATATCTTCGGGCAATAAATCTCGGCGCGTGGATAAGGCTTGACCAAATTTAACGTAAACAGGCCCTAAATCTTCCAAGGTTTTACGAATTCTAACGCCACGACTATCGGTATTGCGTTTACGCCAGTAATAGGGTGAGAGAAAAGCTAAAAAGCGAACAGGGCGAAATAAATGTGTGTTGAGGACGATTTCATCAAGACCGTGGATAACCAAAATCCAGTTGATGCGGATAAGGCGTAGTAATAATTGAGGACGAATCACAGATTACCTTTGAAAAAAAGAAAGTCAGAGCCAAAAGCTCATTTATCGCTAGTGGCACTTTTATTGATTAGGCACTCTTGCAAACGATCAACCCGACTTTGTAATCGATCAGCAGCGCAACGTAATTCATCAACCTGTTGGTAATAACTCAAGACTTCCGGAGAGGCCGGTAAATCACGGGTTTCTTCTTGTAAAAACTCTGTCAAATTGAGTCGCCAGGTGTCAAGAGTAGCTTTGCTCCAAGACCGTCCTGATTGAAAGAGCCGACTAACTTGTTGCGCCAATTGACTGCCCGTGAACGGCGCTAATTTAGCTTCTAGTCCAATGTCTAGCTTATTGAATAGGCGTTGCAATTTGCGACCAGTATGGATATCGCCTTCAATTTTAACGTCACCAGAAAAAATAGCCCGCTCAGGTTTGTCACTAAAGCCCATTAACCCTAAGGCAAACAACGAGCCGATTAAGGTGGTATCCGCTGGATGTGTCACGCTGTCCAACAATTGAATCGAATCCTGGCTTGGACACAGATAAATCGTTTCATTAAATGGCGTAACAGTTACCGCAATGACTTTTCCGACCAGTGGTGCCAAAAACTCCTCTCGATTGTTAGCCAAAGCCAAATATTGATTGAGTGCGCTAGATAATGCACTCATTAGTATAGGTTTAATGCCCATTTAAATCTTATAGCCTCTATGCACGGCGACTATCCCCTGAGTCATATTGTAGTATTCACAACGCGCTAAGCCGGCAGCTTCCATCATGTTTTTCAGTTCGTCTTGCTTAGGGTGCATACGGATAGACTCGGCAAGATAGCGATAACTTTCTTCATCTTTCGCAACAAATTTACCGATTTTTGGCAGAATATTGAAAGAATAAAAATCATACACTTTTTCGGTGAGCGCATCGGTAGGATGTGAAAATTCCAGCACAATCACCCGACCGCCCGGTTTTAAGACACGGTGCATAGACTGCAATGCCGCCAATTTATCCGTCACATTGCGTAAACCAAAAGCAATGCAAACGCAATCAAAAGTATTATCTGCAAAGGGTAGACATTCTGCGTTGACTTGTGCATAACGGATGTTTGCGGTCAAGCCTTTGTCAATCAATCGATCTCGCCCCATACGCAACATTTCTGAGTTAATGTCTGCCAACACCACTTGACCGCTTTGTCCGACACGCTGTTCAAAAAGCGTCGTTAAATCGCCCGTACCACCGGCTAAATCCAAAACGTGCTCACCCGTACGGACATTGCTGAGCTGCACCGCAATACGTTTCCAAATCCGATGAATCCCTAAGGACATTAGATCATTCATGATGTCGTATTGACCGGCAACCGAATCAAATACGCCGCGTACTAACTTAACTTTGTCTTCTACCGCAACTTGTTTAAAGCCAAAATGTGTGGTGTTTGTTTCTGTCATGAGGATGCTCTGTAATTCTTGCAGGTCGCAGGATGGGGTTCAATATCGTTAGGCCGCGCATGGCGCTGAAAACCGACGGTCTCCAATTTATGAAGATAGTCCGCCCACAACGCCGTATGATTTGCGCCTAAGGCATATAAAAAATCCCACGTATAAATGCCCGTATTATGACCATCACTAAAGTGAGGGCAGATCGCATAGTTACCGATGGGTTTAATGTCTGTAATATTGACATCTTCTTTGCCCATTTGGAGAACCTCTTGGCCCGGGGCGTGACCTACGGCTTCGGCGGATTGCGTGTAAACACGCAAATATTCACACGGCAACTTAAACACACAGCCATCATCAAAACTGATTTCAAGAATGCGTGTCAACTGATGCAAAGTTATAGCGGTCGGTTGACTATGGCAAGGGGTTACATTTATACGCATAAATTTATAAGATGTATCGGCTAAGGTCTTCGTCTTCGACAAATTCTGTTAAATGCGCGTCCACATAGACGGCATCAATAACAACGGTTTTGTCCAACAAATCCGGGGCATTAAAAGAAATATCCTCCAGCAGACGCTCAAGGATGGTATGCAATCTTCTTGCACCAATATTTTCAGTGGTTTCATTAACTTGCCAACCGAGCTCAGCTATGCGCTTAATGCCATCCTCGGTAAAACTTAATGACACGCCCTCGGTTGCTAATAAAGCCGCATATTGCTCAGTCAACGAGGCATTAGGCTCCGTTAAAATGCGTACAAAATCCTCGGCGGACAGCGCATTTAATTCGACACGAATAGGGAATCGCCCTTGCAATTCTGGAATCAAATCTGACGGCTTGGCAACATGAAAAGCCCCTGAGGCAATAAACAAAATATGATCCGTTTTAATAGTACCGTATTTCGTACTGACCGAGCTGCCTTCAACCAAGGGTAATAAATCGCGCTGCACCCCTTCTCGTGATACCTCGCCACCGCCACCGCCTAATTCAGAGCGTTTACAAATTTTGTCTATCTCATCCAAAAAGACAATACCATTTTGCTCAACCGCTTCGACAGCACGCACTTTTATCTCGTCATCATTAACCAATTTCGCAGCTTCTTCTTCCTGTAAGGTTTTCATTGCCTTGCCAATTTTCATCTTACGTGTGCGCGTGCGATCCGAACCCATATTTTGAAACATGCCTTGTAATTGGCTGGTCATTTCTTCCATGCCCGGAGGTGCCATAATCTCTACACCCACCGGCGCGACCTGCACGTCAATTTCAACTTCTTTGTCATCTAACAAGCCATCTCGCAGCTTATTGCACATTTTTTGGCGTGTCGATTGCTCAGACGTTGATAACTCGCCGCTGTTAGAAAGAGGCAAAGGAAGCAAAATATCCAATATTCTTTCTTCAGCCGCCTCATAAGCGCGGGCTTTTACTTTTTCCATTTCCGCTTGACGCATCATTTTGACAGCGGAGTCAACAAGATCGCGAATAATCGATTCGACATCGCGCCCCACATAACCGACCTCGGTAAATTTAGTCGCTTCGATTTTTATAAAAGGCGCATTAGCCAGCCGTGCCAGCCGACGCGCAATTTCAGTTTTACCGACCCCTGTAGGGCCAATCATTAATATGTTTTTGGGCGTAATTTCCTCGCGAAGCCCTGCATCAACTTGCTGCCTGCGCCAACGATTTCTAAGGGCAATCGCAACGGAACGTTTGGCGCTGGCTTGTCCAATAATGTGTTTATCTAATTCGCTTACAATTTCTTTTGGGGTCATCTGTGACATGCGTTGACTCTTAGTCTTGTTCTTGTGGTTCTGCGTTTAATTCTTCAATGCGCAAATTATGATTTGTATAAATACAAATATCCGCTGCAATGGTCAGTGATTTTTCTACAATTTCTCGTGCGCTTAAGTTGGTATTTTCCAGCAAGGCGCGGGCTGCCGATTGTGCATAAGCACCGCCAGAGCCAATCGCCATTAAATCATGCTCTGGCTCAATAACATCTCCGGTACCCGATAAAATCAACGAAGTTTTCGCATCGGCAATAACTAATAAGGCTTCTAATTTACGCAAAGCTCGATCAGTGCGCCAATCTTTTGCCATTTCCACGGCGGCCCGCGTTAAATTGCCACGGTGTTTTTCCAGTTTGCCTTCAAAATGTTCAAACAATGTGAAAGCATCCGCCGTTGCACCAGCAAAGCCTGCAATTACTTTGTCATGATATAAGCGACGTACTTTTCGCGCGTTGCCTTTCATCACCGTATTGCCTAAAGTGACCTGGCCATCACCGCCGATCACTACTTTGTCGCCTCGGCGAACAGAAA
The DNA here is from genome assembly GCA_903945375.1 of uncultured Methylococcaceae bacterium. Classification (GTDB taxonomy): domain Bacteria; phylum Pseudomonadota; class Gammaproteobacteria; order Methylococcales; family Methylomonadaceae; genus Methylovulum. The sequence goes on from CAJAVP010000054.1 coordinate 19,457, forward strand.
GTATGGTTGTTCCTCTAAACACTTTTGTATCCTAAAGTAAAAAAAGTTGAGCAATTTTACATGGTATAAATTTAATTGCCCGAAAAAATACAATTCCAGACGAAAGCTAGGCTTTAATTTAGAGACACGAAACCGTTCACCTTGCCGTCCGAGGAACATAAACTGCGACAAGCATCAACACCAGATTTCAGTCCAAAATGGTTAATGTCGTGTTTCATGCACGTCACGTCTTTGGTCAGATTGAAAAAAGCTGAGAACGATAACAGCTAGCCTTCTTTCAATCCGAGTATTTTCGATTGCACTTAATGAGTTGAATCCACGACTGATTTGTGACCAATCCAGTTTTTTGATGTCGCTCCATCGAAAATCGGTTTTAGCCAGTTGCCTAACTTCTTCAGTGGCTAGGTAAATACGCTCGGTTGCAGCGACCTTAATGCCTTTAACCTGCTTTAGTGGGATTTTACTGATAATGCCCTTGTATAAGCCTGATTGATAACGCACTTACTTTATTGAAACAAACCGAAGATGTGCCTTGACTGAGAAAATCACCCGTTTGGCTTTTAGCTTGGGTATCAAAAAACGTCTAACTCCTTCTAGCCATTCGGGGGTTATCTGCTCAAGCGTTATGCCGTTGTCGGGGCAATAACGCTGTAATACCACTAACAGCTTAACTTTTTAACGGTGTCCCGCTTTATGTTAGTAGCCGATAAATTAAATCACCACAAAATCCGCATTAGTCACCGACAAATTAACACCCAACTGAGCAACTTGAACACCTTGACCCGCACCGCTACCGTCCGAATCATAGGTCACCGTGCCGGTGCTGGGGTTGTAGATGACATAATCATTAGGATCATGCGCGGCGCTGCCGACATAAAACTGCGTGGCATCCAATACGCCAAGCGTGTTTAATTGAGTAAAAATCTGATTATCCAGTTTGATCGTATCATCAACAGGTTTGAAATCGGTGATTTTATCCACATTGGCTTTTAAAGCGGCATCAAACACAAAACTGTCTTTGCCTGAACCACCGCTTAAAGCATCATTGTCCACACCGCCTTTCAATACATCATCTCCAGCGCCACCAAACAGCGAATCGCGACCGGTTGCGCCATTTAAGATATTTTTGCCATCATTGCCGGTCAAACTGTTATTGCTGCTATTGCCCGTTAAACTGCTGCTACCATTACCCGCTGCAATTGCACCTTGCTCAATGCCTTTGGGTAAAGTGTATTTATTAAGCTGATACGGCATGATGATGGTATCAATATCCGAGCTTAAGCCTTGATCGTCAATCACATCCACTGCGTCATAACCCAAATAATAGGTGTCATTACCGACACCGCCAATCAAGGTATCCTGACCCAAACCGCCGTCCAACACATCATTACCCGTACCGCCGTCTAAATAATCGGCATCCTGCTCGCCGTATAAACTGTCATTGCCCGACTCGCCAAACAGCACATCTTTGCCATAACTACCGTAAATCGTGTCATCACCGCCACCGCCCGACAAATCATCTTCACCCGCTTCGCCCAATATATAACTCGGCGCATCCGAGCCTTGCAATACATCGGTGGCATTGGTGCCGGTAATGGTTTCAATTTTTTCAATCGGCGTATCCTGATTGGTCAAGGTGATGCTTTTGACCGTGACATATTTATAAATCACATCCAAGGTGTTGATACTGGCATTGATGGAATAGGCAATATCGCCATCAGCCGCACTGTCGGTTTTGCCGGTCACGGTAAAGGTTTGTGCGCTGGCCCAGTTGCTTGCCGTAAACGTCAATGTCGGCTTGTTGATCGTCCCTTCGCTACTGTCACTGCTGGTAAACGTAATCGACACATCGCGTTTCGGTGCGGAACTTAAGCTGACCGAAAACGCTGCCGAATCGCCTTGCTCAGACGTGAGAAAATCTCTGCCATTGACCAACACACCCGCCAACGGCGCATCGGTCACCGCCGCCGTTGCATCACTGCTGACCGATTCGTTCGTACCCAGCTTATCGGTATAACTGGCAATGGCGGTGATGGTTTTGCCAAGGTCATTGCTGGTCAGGGTATAACTGCCGCCCGTACCCAGCACACTATTACCCGCTTTCCAAGTGTACGTCACCACGCCCAAACCATCGGCATCTTTTAAGGTATGGCTGGCACTCAGGGTTTGACCGCTAATGGCATTGCCGCTAATCGTCACATTGCCGATCGGTGGATTATTGACGCTAACACTAACCACCGGTGTCAACGCACTACTGACACTTTCCGCTGTGCCGCCATCGTCCACATAATTGGCGATGACCGCAATGGTTTTGCCGACATCCGCCGCCGTCAAGGTGTAGGTTTGCCCGGTGCCGATGGTCGATAGCCGCGCAACCCACGTATAACTCACCGTTCCTAAGCCATTGGCATCGGCAAGAGTATTGGTTGCCGTTAAAGTTGCCCCTTGTGCCGCATTACCGGCAATCGTCACCGTACCGGTCGGCAGGCTGTTACCCTGCACATTCGCTGTCGCGGCACTGCTGACCGCTTCCGCCGTGCCATAACCATCGTTATAACTGGCGACAACGGTAACCGCTTTACCCGCTTCGTTACGGGTCAATTGATAGCTATCACCCGTACCGATGACTTTGCCGCTCGCTTTCCAAGTGTAAGTCATTGCTCCCAAGCCATCGGCATCCGCCAAGGTATTACTGGCAGTCAAATATTGACCCTGAATGGTATTACCGCTAATCGTCACTTTGCCGGTGGGCAGAATATTGCCGATAACGGCGGCGGTTGCAGCACTGGTGACCCGTTCTGCCGTACCCCATTGATCGGTATAACTCGCCGTCACGGTGATGGTTTTGCCTGCCTCAGTATTGGCGAGCTGATAACTGTCCCCCGTACCCAGCACAGTGCTACCCGCTTTCCAGGTATAGGTAATCGTCCCTAGCCCATCGACATCCGCCAAAGTATTGCTGGCGGTCAGCCGTTGACCATGAATGGCAGTGCCGCTAATCATGACCGTGCCGGTCGGTGGCGTATTGCCGATAACAGCGGCAGTCGCTGCACTGCTGACGCTTTCTGCTGTTCCCCGTTGATCGGTATAACTCGCCGTCACGGTGATAGTCTTGCCCGCCTCAGTATTGGTGAGCTGATAACTGTCGCCCGTACCCAGCACACTATTCCCCGCTTTCCAGGTATAGGTCACCGTATCCAGCCCATCGGCGTCGGTCAAGGTATTGCTGGCGGTCAAGGTCTGCCCACGTTTGGCTTCACCAGCAATGCTGACCGTACCGGTCGGTGGCACATTAGCGACCAAGCGGACGGTTTGCACCTGACCGTTACTATTGGCAACATAAGCAAAGCCATCGCTGACGGCAACACCCAAGGCCATTGTGGCAACACTTTTGCTTAAAAACGGTGCGCTAGGCGAGCTGACGTTAATCTGTTGCAAGCTGTTGTTGTCGGCGACATAAGCCATGTCCTGATCGACCGACACATTGCGGGCGATGCCGGGCGTATCGTACTGACCCAACCACACCGGCGCGGCAGGGTTGCTGATATCGATGAGTTGTAAGCCCTTGTCACCATCAGCGACATAAGCGATGCTGCCGCTGAGAGCAACGCCGTAAGCCGTGCCCGCCGTATCATAAGCCCCTACCCACTGCACATTGAGTGGATTGCTGATATTAAAAACCTGCAAGCCTGCCTTACCGTCCGCGACATAAGCAAAGTTGCCACTGACGGCGATGTCGTAGGCGGTGTCGGTGGTTTTAAAGCTACTGCCCGCCACCGGCTGATTCGGATCAAACACATCGATAATTTTTATACCTTGTTTGCCATCAGCCAGCAGCGCGTAACTGTCGGCGGTCACGACCACACCATACGCCGTGCCCGCGCTATCCACGCTGGCTTTGAGTGTCGGGGCATTAGGCTCACTGACATCGATGATTTGCAAGCCCGCACTGCCATCGGCGACATAAGCCACGCCATCGCTGACGAACACGTCCGAGGCTTGACCGCTGGTGTTAAATGGGCTGGATACAACGGGGGCATAAACCTTGCTCAAGTCATAGAGGGTCAAGCCTTGTTCGCCATTGGCAAGGTAAGCGGACTGACCGTTGATGACGAGAGGTTTGGGGTTAGGAATGGGCGCGGTATTTTCAAAAAACAGCGTGTTGCCATTGCCGTTACCAATCAGCGCGTCCCAATCGCCGTCGCCATCGATATCCACCAACGTGGGACTGGCATTACCGCCGACATCGCTTAAGCCAAACGGGTTCGTGCTGGCGGCGGCAAACGCGGGGGTTGTGGCGGTGCCGGTATTGCGGAAAAACAGCGTGTTGCCACTCCCGTTGCCAATCAGCGCATCCAAATCGCCGTCGCCATCGATATCGGCAAACGTGGGGCTGGCATAATAGCCGACACCGCTTAAGCCAAACGGGTTCGTGCTGGCAGCGGCAAACGCGGGGTTTGTGGGAGTGCCGGTATTGCGGAACAACAGCGTCTTGCCATAAAATTCACCAACAAACGCATCCAAATCGCCGTCGCCGTCGATATCGGCAAACGTGGGGCTGGCAATAGAGCCGACATAGCTTAAGCCAAACGGGTTCGTGCTGGCAGCGGCAAACCCGGGGTTTGTGGGAGTGCCGGTATTACGGAAAAACAGCGTGTTGCCATCATTGTTGCCAATCAGCGCATCCAAATCGCCGTCGCCATCGATATCGGCAAATGTGGGGCTGGCAACAGAGCCGACATCGCTTAAGCCAAACGGGTTCGTGCTGGCAGCGGCAAACGCGGGGTTTGTGGGAGTGCCGGTATTGCGGAAAAACAGCGTGTCGCCGCCATTGTAATAATCACTACCAACAAACGCGTCCAAATCGCCGTCGCCGTCGATATCGGCAAACGTGGGGCTGGCAAGAGAGCCGACCTTGCTTAGGCCAAACGGGTTAGTCACTGGGGTTTTAAAAATAGGGTCTGACATCGGGAAAGCTCCTAAAGGCGATTAAAAAAAGAGAACACAAACAGGCTGTTTTCTGCGGTCAGATTCAAACCAACGCAATCCGCCGCATAAACACAAATCTGCCTGCTTTTTAAGGTAAATACCGGCACAAGGCAAGTTAAAATTTCGGTTATCCCCTTTCTCGTTGCCAAGCGCGTAGGTCGGGTTGCGCTGTTTGCAACCCAACAGCGTTTGCATCCCTGTGTTGGGTTGCCAAACCGCAGGCAACCCAACCTACGATCTACATTAGCCGAGTAGATACCGTCTTGCCGACGAAAAACCAAATGATAATTAAGCGGCATGATTGGGGTCAAAAGACTTTCCGGATTTAAGTACGCCGAAAGCGATATGAATCAGCGCTTATCCACCCTACGACTAACAGCGCAGAACAGCCTTGCCCACCCGACTCGAACTTACCAAATTTTCGCCTTAAACGCCCTGTCATTACGCAAGGCCAACTGGTCACCGGTTACAACCATCCGGCGACAATCCTTGATCTTAGCGACCAGGAGGTTAGTGTGATATTGCGGCTGCAACCGACTGCCATGCCGCTCTACACTCGACAAAATGATCAACCAGTTTGTGAACCGCTACCTGAATTATGGGTCAACATGGCCGACCTGCTTCTTCGACGAGGCTCGTACCACAACATCCTGGCGACCCCTAAAAATGGTGCGTCCCTTAGTGGATTCTTGAAACACATCGCTGGTGTCAGGCTAATCAGGCGGACTGTTTTAAGCTTATCATGGAGCGGCCACGGCTTCGTTACAAGTGTAGAGCTTCGAGTTAAGCTCTAGTGAACTAAATTTAAAAACTTGAACATCGAGTAATAAATAACGTAACTGGTGCGTAATTCCGACACTACGCGCCAGTGATTTGACTCTTAATTTATGTTTACTGAGATTGAGCGGGTAAACTAAGTAATGCAGAATAGATATTTGACATAAAGCCAAAGTTAAAATTACCAGAGCCCACTATGATACAAGCGAGTGAGTATTGAACACATGGACAATGATTTCGCCTTATTACGTCTGTTGCAATTGGTTAGTCCGGGGCTGCCAATTGGCATGTATAGTTATTCCCAAGGTTTAGAGCGAGCGGTCGACGAGGCCTGGGTGCACAATAGCGACACAGCCGCCACTTGGCTTGATGGCATCTTACAGCACAGTATCGGGTGCGTGGATGTTCCCATTTTGCTTCGTTTATATGAGGCTTGGCAAACTGCACAGGCAGAGTCGGTCAGCCAATGGAGTCAAACTTTAAGAGCCTATCGCGAAACCAGTGAATTACGTGCCGAGGATTGTCAAACGGGACAAGCACTGGCAAAGCTCCTAACACAACTGAATATCCCTGACGCACAACTTTGGCAGCGCCACCCTCAGGCGAGCTTAGCCACATTATTTAGCCTTGCTGCTGTGCAATGGCATATTGACGTGCGTAGCGCAGCATTGGCTTATGTTTGGGGATGGTTAGAAAATCAAGTGCTATGCACAGTCAAACTGATACCGTTAGGTCAAGTGGCTGGACAACAATTACTTCAAACCATAGCCACACAAATACCCGCGCTGGTGGATAATGCGTTTACCCTGAATGATGACGACATAGGTGGCAGTGCATTTGCCTTAGCACTAGCAAGCAGTCGTCACGAAATACAATATTCCCGATTATTTCGATCCTAGAGAGACGACACATGAATAAAAAAGCGATTCTTAGACTGGGCATTGGCGGTCCGGTGGGTTCAGGCAAAACCGCCTTAGTGGATGCCTTATGTAAACACATGCGTGAGCAATTTGAGATTGCCGTAGTTACTAATGATATTTATACCCGAGAAGATCAGCAATTCTTAATTCGCAGCCAAGCACTGCCCGAAGCGCGTATTTTAGGCGTTGAAACGGGCGGCTGTCCGCATACTGCGATACGAGAAGATGCGTCTATGAATCTGGCCGCTGTAGATGAGCTATCGGAGCGTTGGCCTGAGTTAGATTTCATCATGATAGAAAGCGGCGGTGACAATCTTAGTGCTACGTTTAGCCCAGAACTGGCTGATTTAACGATTTATGTTATCGATGTTTCAGCGGGTGACAAAATTCCTCGCAAGGGTGGGCCAGGTATCACTCGCTCGGATTTATTAGTGATTAACAAAATCGATTTAGCCCCCTACGTTGGTGCCTCGCTTGATATTATGGCGCGTGACGCAAAAAAAATGCGTGGTGATAAACCGTTTATTTTCACTAATCTTAAAACCGGTGAGGGATTGCCGGCTGTTGTCGCATTTATTATCCATACAGGAATGCTAGTGGAGTAAACCTATACTAATCGCCTCTAAAAAGCCCGAATCGTCTAATGGGTAATTCATTTCGGTTGCACTTATGAGTTGAATCCGCGAAACATAATGACGTAATTTATGCGATACTACGCGGCTTTTAATTTTTAGCTAAACTTTTAATCAAGGAGCTACATTATGACTGCATTGGTTGGCATCATTATGGGGTCAACTTCTGACTGGGAAACGATGCGTTTTACGGAAGAAACATTGAATAAACTCAATGTTCCCTGTGAAATTGAAGTTGTCTCAGCCCATCGAACCCCTGATAAGTTGTTCCATTATGCTGAGACGGCTGAGGCGCGAGGCCTAGCTGTTATTATCGCCGGTGCGGGTGGTGCAGCGCATTTACCCGGTATGACAGCGGCTAAAACCATTATTCCAGTGCTGGGTGTTCCGGTTCAATCAAAGGCATTGAACGGCATGGATTCTCTCTTATCCATTGTTCAAATGCCCGCTGGTATTCCGGTTGGAACCTTGGCGATCGGTAAAGCGGGTGCAATTAACGCGGCACTTTTGGCAACATCAATCCTGAGTATCAAATATCCTGAATATCGAACGGCGTTGCATCAGTTTAGGCAACAACAAACGGAGACGGTATTAGCGGATGCTGATCCGAGAACTCAAGTCCAGCTCATCCATCCTGTAGGAGAACGCTCATGATTGTCGGTGTATTAGGCGCAGGACAACTTGCCCGCATGATGGCTTTAGCCGGCATACCATTGGGTTTGGAGTTTATTTTTCTTGATCCCGCCGAGGATGCATGTGCCAATAAATTGGGCGAGCATCTTCATGGTGATTATAACGCTCCGCATTTGTTAGCAGAGCTTGCCGCGCGTGCTGATGTCGTGACTTATGAATTTGAAAATGTGCCCGCTGACGTTGCTGAGTTCTTAGCAGCTCGCACGACAGTTTTTCCACCCGCGCAAGCGTTGGCTGTTGCACAAGATAGACTAATTGAAAAAAACTTTCTTAATGATCTCGGTATTCCAACGCCTGCCTATGCAGTAATTGATAATTTTGAACAACTTGTGCAAGCCATGCAAACAATGGCTTATCCGGTCATTTTAAAAAGTCGAACACAAGGTTATGACGGCAAAGGTCAAGCACTTATTCATTCCTCATCTGATTTGCCAAACGCTTGGGCGTTGTTGGATGGCGTACCGGCGATTGTCGAAGCGTTTGTACCCTTTAAGCGTGAAGTATCAATTATCGCAGTGCGTACAAGCCAAGGTGACATGGCGTTTTATCCGCTATCTGAAAATCACCATCGTGGCGGCATTCTGCGTGTTTCCGAATGTAAAACGGATGATCCGATGCAGCAACAAGCAGAATCTTATATTTCACGACTTATGGATGCCTTGAACTATGTAGGGGTGCTTGCCTTAGAATTATTTGAAATTGGCGACCAACTTATTGCCAATGAGTTTGCACCCCGTGTACACAATTCAGGGCATTGGACAATTGAAGGCGCTCAAACCAGTCAATTTGAAAATCACTTACGCGCTATTTTGCAATTACCGCTTGGCGTAACTGACGCTGTGGGCAAAGCGGCGATGGTTAATTTTATTGGTGGCTTACCGCCGACCGAGCAGCTCTTGACTATTCCCAACGTGCATTTACATTTATACGATAAAGAACTTCGCAAAGGGCGTAAAGTGGCCCATGCAACGGTACGCACGAGCCATGACCATGTATTGAGGGAAGTTGTCGCACAATTAAGTCAATTAGCTGAACAAACGGATGAAAGCTAAGGTTTTGCTGTTTTTACAGAAAAAATTTCTTATGCTATGCTAGCTCCCATTTTTTACGAAGTCGCTTCATGGATGATACGGTTTTACAATTAACGATCACTACTATGAGAAAACCATGACCCAACCAAGCACAACACAGTCAACTGTGCAGGATGTAATTTCAACACTCAAGGATAAACCAGGCGCACTTTTGCCTATCCTACATGGTATCCAAGATGCACTAGGCTACATTCCTTCTGAAAGTGTGCCAGTTATTGCCAAGGCACTTGCCTTATCTAACGCTGAGGTACATGGCGTCATCAGTTTTTATCATTACTTCAGAGACACGCCACCAGGCAAACACACTATTCATGTTTGTCGCGCAGAATCTTGCCAAGCGATGGGTTCAGTTAAGCTGGAAAATCATATCAAATCAAAATTAGCCATTGACTACCATGAAACAAGCTCAGACGGACAGTTCTCTTTGGAGCCGGTTTATTGTCTGGGCAATTGTGCATGTTCACCGGCGATACAAATTGATCATGAGGTTTATGGCCGAGTATCCGCGACTACTTTCGATAATATTATCAATGAATTGGAGAAATCAGCATGAGCATCACCCTCTATGTTTCCTGTGATTCAGGAGCGGTTTCTCTAGGTGCAAACCGTGTTGCAGACGAAATAGTTAAGCAGGCACAAGAACGTGGCCTTCCTATCACGCTGATTCGCAATGGTTCACGGGGTATGTATTGGTTAGAGACTCTGGTAGAAGTTGCTACGGATGCGGGCCGTATCGCTTATGGGCCAGTACAAGTTAATGATGTCGCTGGCTTGTTTGATGCCGATTTTCTTCATGCGGGCACTCACCCCCTAGCCCTAGGTTTAACCGAAGAGCTATCTTATTTTAAAAACCAACAACGTTTAACCTTTGCTCGAGTTGGTACGACTAATCCCATTTGTCTTGACGACTATCTGGCACATGACGGGTATCGCGGGCTAACAAATGCCTTAGCAATGACGCAAACGGATATTGTCAAAGCGGTGACCGATTCCGGCTTGCGTGGTCGTGGTGGTGCGGCATTCCCAACTGGGATTAAATGGAATACCGTGTTGAATACACCATCTGAGCAAAAATACATTATTTGTAACGCCGATGAAGGTGACTCTGGCACGTTTTCAGATCGTATGATTATGGAAGGCGATCCGTTTGTCTTGATTGAAGGGATGACTATTGCCGGTTTAGCAGTTGGTGCAACGCAGGGTTACATTTATTTGCGTGTCGAATATCCACATGCACACCAAGCCTTGAATGCCGCTATTGCTAAAGCCAATACAGCGGGTTATCTGGGCGATAATATATTAGGTAGCGGTAAAGCCTTTCACCTTGAAGTGCGCTTAGGCGCTGGGGCTTATGTGTGTGGAGAAGAAACGTCTTTGATGGAAAGCTTGGAAGGTAAACGTGGTTTGGTTAGATTTAAACCACCTTTGCCAGCGATTAGTGGCTTATTTGGCAAACCTACCGTTGTTAATAATGTTATTTCCTTAGCCTCAGTTCCTATCATTCTGGATAAAGGCGGGGATTTTTATCGTGATTTTGGTATGGGACGTTCACGAGGCACACTGCCATTACAATTAGCCGGTAATTTAAAACACACAGGATTGGTTGAAGTTGCCTTTGGTTTGACCTTGCGCGAATTACTTTATGATTTTGGGGGTGGTTCAGCCAGTGGCAAACCGATTAAAGCCGTGCAAGTCGGTGGGCCTTTGGGGGCTTATTTGCCCGAATCGCAATTTGATACACCGTTGGATTATGAGGCTTTTGCGGCTATTTGGGCGGTACTGGGTCATGGTGGCGTGGTTGCTTTTGATGACAGTGTTGATATGGCGGCAATGGCTAAATACAGCATGGAATTCTGTGCGATTGAATCCTGCGGTAAATGTACGCCTTGTCGTATTGGCTCAACACGCGGCTATGAGCTGATGGACGAAATCATGCAAGGTCGTGATCTCGATAAAAACATTGTTCTATTACGCTCCTTATGTGACACCCTGTTAAATGGTTCTTTATGTGCATTGGGCGGCATGACTCCTTATCCTGTTTTAAGTGCGTTGAATCACTTCCAAGAAGATTTTGGGGTTAAGTCGTAATGTTATGTTTTCGCAACTCTAAAACCAACGAACGAATAAAAGCCTAGCCGCGTTAATCCTATTTTTGAGGTAAATACTATGTCCATCAACAAAGAACAAGATTTTGGCACACCAGCCAGTTCAGCCACCGCCCAAGTAAGTTTGGAAATTGATGGCTTTAAAGTAACCGCCCCGGCTGGCACATCAATCATGCGAGCTGCTGCAAGTATAGGTATTGAAATTCCTAAACTGTGTGCAACCGATAGTATTGAGCCTTTTGGCTCCTGTCGTTTGTGCTTAGTACAAGTCGAAGGCGGACGCGGCATGCCCGCCTCCTGTACTACCCCAGTTGCAGAAGGATTAAAAGTTACAACTCAAAATCCCCGATTAGCAGACGTGCGTCGCGGCATTATGGAGTTATACATTTCTGATCACCCGCTAGACTGTTTAACCTGTTCCGCAAATGGTGATTGCGAATTACAAGATATGGCCGGTGCGGTTGGCTTGCGTGAAGTTCGCTATAACCCCATTACGACACACCTTAATTCTGTTAAAGATGAAAGCAATCCGTATTTCAGCTTCGATCCCAGTAAATGTATTGTCTGTTCACGTTGCGTTAGAGCGTGTGAAGAAACGCAAGGAACTTTTGCTTTAACTATCGACGGTCGTGGCTTTGATTCCAAAGTATCACCCGGTCAAAACCAAGCCTTTATGGATTCCGAGTGTGTTTCATGTGGCGCTTGTGTGCAAGCCTGTCCGACCGCAACCTTAATGGAAAAATCCGTTATCCATCATGGTCAGCCGGAACATGCCATCGTGACCACATGTGCTTATTGCGGTGTTGGTTGCTCATTCCGTGCTGAAATGAAAGGCGAGCAAGTCATTCGTATGGTTCCGCACAAAGACGGAAAAGCTAATCATGGGCATTCTTGTGTAAAAGGTCGTTTTGCATTTGGTTATGCAACCCATAAAGATCGTATAACTAAACCAATGATTCGGGCCAGTATCAAAGACGCTTGGCAAGAAGTCAGTTGGGAAGAGGCGATTAACTACGCTGCGTCCGAGCTTAAACGCATTCAAGCGAAATATGGTAAAGATTCTATTGGTGGCATCACTTCATCTCGTTGTACCAACGAAGAAACGTATCTAGTACAAAAACTAATTCGTGCTGGTTTTGGTAACAACAATGTCGATACGTGTGCCCGTGTTTGTCATTCCCCCACAGGCTACGGTTTAAAACAAACCTTCGGCGAAGCTTCGGGAACTCAAGATTTTGATTCGGTCATGATGGCTGATGTCATTATGGTCATTGGTGCTAATCCGACTGATGGTCATCCAGTGTTTGGCTCGCAAATGAAAAAGCGTTTGCGTCAAGGGGCTAAACTGATCGTCGCTGATCCGCGCGAAATTGATTTGGTTAAAAATAGCCCGCATGTCAAAGCGTCTCATCATCTCAAATTACGTCCTAGTACCAATGTCGCGCTGATCAATGCCTTGGGTCATGTCATCGTTACCGAAAACTTGATTGATGAAGCTTTTGTCAATGACCGTTGTGATGTTGCTTCTTTCAACAAATGGAAAACATTTATCGCTGATCCACGTCATGCGCCCGAAACAACAGAAGCTATAACAGGTGTACCGGCGGAAGATATCAGAGCCGCAGCAAGGCTGTATGCTAACGCTGAGAACGGCGCGATTTATTATGGTTTAGGTGTGACCGAGCATAGTCAAGGCTCAACGATGGTTATTGGCATTGCTAATCTTGCGATGGCCACTGGTAACCTGGGACGTATTGGCGTAGGAGTCAATCCCTTACGAGGACAAAACAACGTGCAAGGCTCGTGTGACATGGGCTCGTTCCCGCACGAATTCCCAGGCTATCGCCATGTTTCTGATCCAACAACCCATTCGCTTTTTGAAAATGCTTGGCAAGCTAAACTAAGTAACGAGCCAGGTTTACGCATTCCTAATATGTTTGAAGCCGCACTGGATAGTAGCTTTATGGGGCTGTATGTCGAAGGTGAAGATATTGCTCAATCTGATCCAGATATTAAGCACGTCCATGCTGCTTTACGTGCGATGGAATGCGTGATTGTGCAGGATATATTCTTAAATGAAACCGCCAAGTTTGCTCATGTCTTCCTGCCCGGTGCTTCATTTTTAGAAAAAGATGGGACGTTTACCAATGCAGAACGTCGTATTTCTCCAGTGCGTAAGGTGATGAAACCTTTAGCAGTCTATGCCGATTGGGAAGTGACTCAGTTATTGTCAAATGCAATGGGGTATCCCATGAATTACACGCATCCATCTGAAATTATGGCGGAGATTGCTCAATTAACGCCCAGTTTTAACGGCGTTAGTTACGAAAAAATTGATGAACTAGGTAGTGTGCAATGGCCATGTAATGAACAAACGCCAGACGGTACGCCAATTATGCACACCACGGAATTTATGCGTGATAATGGCAAGGGCTTGTTTATGTTGACAGATTATATTGCAACCCAAGAGCGCGTTACGCCAATGTTCCCACTGATTTTGACGACCGGGCGTATTTTGTCTCAGTACAATGTAGGTGCTCAAACACGTCGTACCGATAATGTAGCTTGGCATGGTGAAGATCGTTTAGAAATTCATCCCCATGATGCCGAAGATCGTGGCATTAAACAGGATGATTGGGTGGGTATAAAAAGTCGTGCGGGAGAAACCGTATTACGGGCTTCATTGACAGATCGAGTACAGCCAGGCGTAGTTTATACCACTTTCCACTTTCCAGAATCGGGCGCAAACGTGATTACTACGGATAATTCAGATTGGGCAACTAACTGTCCTGAGTACAAAGTGACCGCCGTGCAAGTGACTAAAGTCAATCAAACTTCGCAATGGCAGCAAGATTACAGCACTTTCTCAGAGCAACAATTGGAGTTGCTGGAGCAAGGACTGAATGGCTAATGCCACTCAGGATTTGCAGGCACTAACACTAGAATTAGGTTGGCCGAGTTATCAGCAAATAAGTGTTGAACGCTGGCAAAAAGGTCAGCGTTCCATTGAACAAGATTACATTGCCGAAGAAGTGCCCGTCTCTCTGGTTTACAACGGCATCCCCCATGTGGTGATGTTGGCTACACCGACTAACCTAGAAGAGTTTGCCCTAGGCTTCAGTATCACTGAAGGCATTATTACTCAGGCACGAGAGCTGTTAGCCACAAAAGTCTATAACCGCTCAAACGGGATAGAAGTTCAGATCAAAATCCCTGATCAACGCTTTCAATGCCTTGCAGATAAAGGTCGCAATCTGACGGGACGTACCGGTTGTGGATTGTGTGGTTCAAGTACCTTGAAGCAAGCTATTCGCCAGCCTAACCCGGTGCAAGGCAACTTAAGCGTCCATGCCGACGAACTGGTTGCGGCATTGGCACAACTCAAGCAGCAACAAAAAATCAATAAGCTGACAGGCTCTGTCCATGCGGCGGCTTGGGTTGTACCCTCTGCAGGCATTAAATTGATTAGAGAGGATGTTGGCAGACACAATGCCTTGGACAAACTCATTGGAGCGTTGCTGCGTACCGAAAAAGATCCTAGCACGGGCTTTGTCATTGTGACTAGCCGAGCAAGTTTTGAAATGGTGCAAAAAGCGGCTTGGGTTGGGATTAATTTACTGGCTGCTATTTCCGCACCAACGGGTTTAGCTATTCGTCTTGCTGATGAAGCGGGATTGACTTTAGTTGGTTTTGCGCGTGCTGATCAGCATGTGATTTACAGCCATCCTCAACGTTTAACTCATACTATCCAAACAAACTTATGAAAATAGAAAGATTGATTAAAATGGCTAATGATATTAGCGACTTTTTTAACGCTGAAAGTGACAAAGAGGTCGCGGTTGAAGGGATAAAAAATCATTTATTGCGGTCATGGGAACCTAGAATGCGCCAAGCGATTATTGCTTATAATCAGGAAAATGGACTAGGTCTGAGTGAGCTTGCTAAAACCGCCATCACCCGATTAGGATAAATCTTCTATTCTCTCTTGTCCGGCGTGTGTGGAAAATTGCCAAAAAGTGTTCCGCTTGAAACCAGAATCAGTCTTCAGATTAGCTCAGAATGGAGGGCGACAAGTTGGGCCAGAATATGCCGATTAAGAACCCGCGTAAGGATGTTATCGACTCCCGCCAGACAGCAAAGTTATTTCTGAACAAATCCAAATCTTGTATTTTGGACGGGATTATGGCAATTTGCCTTCCATGCTGCCGCTAGAGCAGCAACCACGATAACTTTCAATTTAGAGAATGGTGAGGCAACTATGTGTTTCAGTGCAAATATGTCGCTAGGGCTTGGTGTTGCAGGATTTGTAGCAGCCGGCATTACGTTTATGGATCAAGAGGAAGCTTTTTGGGTAAGGGTAGCGCGTAGCTACGCTATTTTTCATTTTTCTTTAATGGAGCTTATTCAATACTTTGCTTATCCGGTTGCCGATCAATGCGGTTACGGCACCAATTTATTTTTAAGTGAGTTATCCACTTATCATATCGGCCTGCAAGCCTTGGCCATCATGCCTGCCTTAGCCAGTTATTCATCAGACTCAACCGCCATGAGACGTGCCGCGATCATTGGACTCAGTTTAAGCGGCTCGTTTTTAATCTTTAGTTTCTTACCCAACACTTGGCAATTATTTGATGCCAAGTATTTTAAACACAAACCCAATTTTATCGGCGAAATGATTTCCTGCCTACGCTTAGGTAAATACCACATTGCCTATTCGATCTCCAGTGCCTATGGTTCATTAGTAACACACGGCTCATTGTTTGCACTCGCTATCAGTGGCTTTGTGTGGAAAAACAATAAACGTATTGCCAGTTACCATTTTGGCATGGCGATCATGACATTGTTTGTTCCACAATGGTTATTTGGCATAACAACCGGCGAAGCGGCGGCAATTTATTGCTTTTATTCCATTCCTATCACCCTAAGTTTTATACCGGTATTTAAAAAATTCTTTACCGCACCCAACTACGTTTATCAATGCGATAGCAATATTGAAAGTAACGCCTAATATTACTTAAGTATAGTGGACGCCGAAATCCAGACAGTACGATCAGATGGTGTCTATCAAAAAAGGTAGACCCAAATGAGTAAAAAAGCGCACGATAATGACTGGCTCACAAAAAGCTAACGTCGCGTTAGAGGCTATGAAAGACCATAAAACAGTCAATAAGATAGCCCAAGAGTATGGCGTCCACCCGACGCGAGTTGGCCTATGGAAAAAAGCATTATTGGAAAATGCCGATCAATTGTTTGATCTCAAGCGCAGCACTAAACCTGCAGCAATTCTCATTATGAGAAGAGCCTCTATATGTATAACGCAATTTTATAAGCTTAAAACTGCTGAATAGTCATTAGATATACAAGGGGGCCATGCGTCGCCAGTAATAGCCGCTGTGCGCTCGTTCATTCCATAAGTATAAATGATGGGAAATACCTTTTTTATGCAAAATGGTGCTCAGTTGTTGGTTGTTTTGTAAGAAGGGGTCTTCATTGCCGATGACTAACACAATATCCATTGCTTTTAAGCTAGCTAGCCTTTTTTTACATTCTAGGTTGGGCAGAAAATGACTGGGCGTATGAAAATAAACATCATCACTATAAAAGCCATCTAACAGGTCGTTGAAAGATTCTACATTAAGCGTTAGGTCATAACGCCCTGAAAAAGCGACTAATTTTTTAAATAATTCAGGATGGCGAAAGGCGACATTCGCGGCATGAAATGCGCCTAGGCTTAGACCGTGTGATATCACACAGTCATGCGGATTTTTTTTGTGCATAAACGGCAGCACTTCATTTAATACGTAGCCCTCAAAATCAATATGGCGTTTAATGCGTCCTGAGGGGTGCGCCCAGTAACAATAAAAACTTTCGGTATAAATTCCGTCAATGCAGTACAGTTGCAGCCAACCTTGTTCAATTTTGTGCCGTAAGGCTTCTACCATGCCCAATTTTTCATATTCATAGAATCGACCGTCTCGGGTGGGAAAAATCAGCACTTTCGCCCCGGCATGACCAAATATCAGCAATTCCATATCGCGTTGTAAATTATCACTCCACCATTTGTGATATTCGCGGTTCATTCAAAGTCTCCTGTTGTGTGTTGGGGGAAAATGGCTTAGCTAGATTGATTGCTGCTTAGGGGCGCAAAAAAGGTATTCAATTCGCCCAAAAGTTCTTCGTGCTGTTGGTCTTGATTGGCATAGCTGTAATGACCGGCTTCTAAAATATACAGTTGTTTTTCACAGGCCAA
The DNA here is from genome assembly GCA_903945375.1 of uncultured Methylococcaceae bacterium. Taxonomy (GTDB): domain Bacteria; phylum Pseudomonadota; class Gammaproteobacteria; order Methylococcales; family Methylomonadaceae; genus Methylovulum. The sequence goes on from CAJAVP010000054.1 coordinate 36,914, forward strand.
GGCGTTGTAAACGGCAAATTGTCCGGGCGGCGCAACGCAGGGATCAAATTTGGCGCAGGCGCAATGGATGGGCATAGTAATACGCTGTGCGGCAGTGGCGGCATCGTAATAGCGCAAGACCTTGAGCGTTGATTTTTTATGGCTTTGATAATATTGCTGAACACTTTTAGCACTGCCTTCGGTCGGTAAGCGTAAACGCAAGGGGTGATTGCCAAACGTCGGAACGTTTAAATGACCTCGGGCAATGCGCTTTTCCCAAGCAAGCGCCAACGCGCCAATGCCGCCCGCAAAACTAATGCCTAAATAACCCAGATGACCGTGCAAATGTGGGAATAGGCTTAATAGCGAGGTGGTAGCTAACCAAGCATCTTCCACACAGCCGCCCAAAATATAGCGATCTTGTTTGTCAATATCATGCCGCACGTGCCAATAAGGGTTGGCGGAAATGCCGCCATAAGCACTAAGACTGAGGCCTCGAAAACACGGGAATAATAAGGCCGCATCGTGAAATGGTAAGTGAAAATCCGGCATGTCTCGCCCACCATAGCCGTGACCAATGACAAAGCCGCGTTTGACCGCATAGTGTTTAGGGGTGAGTAACCAGCCGCGAATGGGGAAATTGTCGGTTGAGGTATAATGAACAGAAAAAATGTGCCAATGCGGGTGATTGCTGTTGGCAGAGGTGAGATAGGGTTTTGGTGCAATGCTTAAGGCGTGTTGATAACGATTTTGCCAAAAGAGATCAAAATTTTTGGGCTCATGAGGCTGTTTAACACTAAGCAATTGACTCAGCGAATAGCCATAATTGGGATCAAATCCATATTCACTTTTGTTAATTACACATTTGCTGTCGTCCGACATTGATGCCTCCTCCAAACCTTGGTCTTTATACCATTGTCACTATGACAGAATTATTTATACGGACTTGCGAGAACCAAAAAGCCTTTTATGCTTTATCGTTGCGATTATGATAGCGATAATAACGCCTCATGAGTATAGTTTCAGGCAAATAATGCTGGGATAAGTTATGCGACAAGGATTGAATCAGCGGTTCTGGTGCATACCGCGAACGGCTTGGTGGCTAAATGTGGCGACCTAAATAACAGCATTATGCCGATACATTCGTTAGTTTTAGAAAATAAACACTTTATAATCAGGAAGCTAAGTAATAATGAGTAATGAATATAATGCCGCAGCGATAGAAGTGCTAAGCGGTTTGGAGCCAGTGCGTAAACGCCCCGGTATGTACACCGATACCACGCGACCTAATCATTTAGTGCAGGAAGTAGTCGATAACAGCGTCGACGAGGCAATGGCAGGACATGCCGATAGTATTGACGTGATTTTGTCTAAAGACGGTGCGGTGCTGGTGTCTGATAATGGGCGTGGCATGCCGGTTGATATTCACCCCGAACAAGGCATTCCAGGCGTTGAAGTGATTTTGACCCAACTCCACGCAGGCGGTAAATTTTCTAATAAAAATTACCAATTTTCAGGGGGCTTGCATGGCGTTGGCGTGTCAGTGGTGAATGCCTTGTCTGCCAAATTGGAAGTCGAGATCAAACGCAATGGCAAAGTGTATCGCATGGTTTTTGCCGATGGGGACAAACAAAGTGAATTGCAAGAAATTGGCACGGTGGGCAAAAATAATACCGGTACACTGGTTAAATTTTGGCCGAATGAAAAATATTTTGATTCCAGCAAAATTTCTGTCACCAAGCTTAAACACATTTTGCGAGCGAAGGCGGTACTGTGTCCGGGCTTAAAAATTAGCTTAAAAGTCGAGCAAACTAATGAGGATTTTGTTTGGTTTTATCAGGATGGTTTAAAAGAATATTTGCTTGATCGGATTGGCAGTATCGAGTTTTTTCCTGAGCAACCGTTTATGGGCAGCAGTGCGGCTAATCATGAAGCGGTTGAATGGGGCGTGGTGTGGGCAATAGAAAATGCCGCTGAAATGTTGACCGAAAGTTATGTGAATCTCGTACCCACCGCGCAGGGCGGCACCCATGTCAATGGCTTGCGAGCGGGTTTAACCGAAGCCATGCGGGAGTTTTGCGATATTCGCAATATTTTGCCGCGTGGTGTCAAAGTCGCGCCGGAAGATGTCTGGGAAAACTGTCATTTTGTGCTGTCTGTCAAATTGGAAGACCCACAATTTTCTGGGCAAACCAAAGAGCGTTTGAGTTCGCGCGAATGTGTGGCATTTGTCTCGGGCGTGGCTAAAGATACATTCAGCCTATGGCTCAATCAACATCCGGCAGAAGGCGAAAAAATTGCCGAAATTATTATCTCCAGTGCTCAAAAAAGACTCCGCTCCAATAAAAAAATTATCCGCAAGAAAATTACCGCAGGTCCTGCGTTGCCTGGCAAGCTGGCGGACTGTTCGGCACAGGACATTAATCGGACGGAATTATTTTTAGTAGAAGGCGATTCGGCTGGCGGTTCTGCCAAACAAGCGCGTGAGCGTGATTTTCAAGCCATTATGCCGTTACGCGGCAAGATTTTGAACACCTGGGAGGTCGAATCTAGCCAAGTCATGGCGTCGCAAGAAGTGCACGATATTGCAGTGGCATTGGGGATTGAGCCGGGTTCTGACGATTTGCAAAACTTGCGTTATGGCAAAGTGTGTATTCTCGCCGATGCCGATTCCGATGGTAATCATATCGCTACATTAATTTGTGCGTTGTTTTATCAACATTTTCAACCGTTAGTACGTGCTGGGCATGTGTTTGTCGCCATGCCGCCGTTATATCGTATTGATGTGGGCAAGCGGGTGTTTTATGCCCTAGACGAAGCCGAGCGTTTAGGTGTTTTAGATCGCATTAAAGCCGAAAAACTGAAAGGGCAAATTAATGTACAGCGTTTTAAAGGTTTGGGCGAAATGAATCCTTCCCAATTGCGAGAAACGACAATGAATCCAGACACGCGCCGTTTAGTGCAACTCACGATTGATGAGCACGATGAGACCAGTGGTCAATTGGATTTATTACTGGCTAAAAAGCGCTCACAAGACCGAAAAGCTTGGTTGGAAAGCAAAGGGAATTTGGCGGATATTTAGCCTTGTAGCTTGGGTTGCCTGCTGCCCTGCAACCTAACTTATGAATACTAAGGAATGAGTATAGAATAACTTAGGCCAGTTGCTAATAGTCAGAGTGCAGGCGTCGCCTAAAGCGCCTACTGTTGGTGTCTGCACTGCAAGCAGAGCTTGCACGCCAGCCGCACCCAGTTGTTCATACTCGCTCCTAAAAATGTTGGGCTGCAACAGCGGAACTTGGGAATGCGCGTAATTAAGCGTTAGTCCAGTAGCTAGCAGCATCGAATTTAAGCTTGGCAATATCAACGCCAATGGTGATTTGAAATGATTGTTTGGACATGATGATATCCTCAAAAAATTTAATATAATGAATTAGTTAATAACGTGGATTCAACTCCGAAGTGCAATCCTAGGTATCATGCGGCCTCTTGCACTGTTTCAGCAAAAAACACTGCATGAGGTGTTTTGTAGTTAAGTGTTTTTCGTGGACGATGGTTAAGCTTGTGCATCACCGCCTCA
>CAJAVP010000055.1 GCA_903945375.1 uncultured Methylococcaceae bacterium
AATCTCCAGTTTAAGGAGACCGACCGCAAGTTTCAAGAAACCGATCTCAAAATTCAAGAGACCAATAGGTCAATTAAAGAGCTGTCTGCCAGCCAAAAAGAAACCGACCGTTTATTTAAAGAAATGAACAAAAAATTAGGTGACTTGGGCAATCGTCTTGGCGAGTTTGTTCAGGAAATGGTGAGGCCGGCGGTAGTGCGTCTGTTCCGTGATCGCGGTATAGAAGTGCATCAGGTTATGCGAAACATCGAGGCATTTAATGACGAGATCGCCATAGAAATCGATTTGCTTGTCATCAACAGGGAACAGGCCATTGCGGTGGAATGCAAAAGCCGCTTGACCATTGAGGATGTCAACGAACATCTGGAACGCATGGATAAGTTCAAACAGCTTTTTCCGCAGTATCAAGGCTTAAACCTGATGGGAGCAGTAGCTGGAATGGTGGTGCAGGATGAAGCGGCGAAATACGCCTATCGGCGAGGTTTGTTTGTCTTGGCGCAAAGTGGTGATTCCGTGCTGATCCGAAATGATAACAAATTTGTGCCTAAGCAATGGTAGCTGAGCAGTATTACAGTCTGAGTCTTACTCCATTGATTGCTAAAAAAACAATTAGATGCGGTTTATCTGGTTTTTAATTGAAAATCAATCCAATCTGACCCCATTGATCTGACCCCATTGATCCTTATTTCATTGTATCGTGCAACCCATTACCTACCTTAACAACTTATGTCAGACTGAAAATCGCTCTACCACTGATCAAGCGTGGGAGTGGTATTTTCAAGCCGTTCCCGAGTTATCGGCACAGCTGCCAATACCGATATTAGGCATCATGCTACTCATTTGGCAATTGCGTGATAAAGACCTACAAGAAAAATTTCCATTGGATACCAAAGAAAGCCGTATTGATTTTATTGCTTGGTGTGTTGTCTGCGGAAGACATGAATATCAAGCCCTCAAAGAAGCCACTCTTTTTTGGGACGCGGTAAGTCAACCTGCTCAGATCGATATTGAAACTAACTCACCGCATGACCCAATAAACGCGCTATCGTGGTTAATCGTCTTGGTGGCGAGAGGACGACCCGACTTAGGATTCGATGTAAGCAGTCGACAAGGACGCAATCAACTACTAAGTTGGTATATCCTAAATGGACGAACCGAATTAGCACTGTCCGACATCGCTTTCTCTGATTGGCAAATGAGCTATTTTTTGGCACCTTCCGAAACACCGAAACTTAATCATCTGCAAGAATTGATCTATCAACACCATCCAAACTTACAATCATTATTTCCCTATCCGTCTGCATTACAAGATTATCAGCGTTGGTTTTCCCATTTTTGTTTAACATTAGAGACAGACGAAACATTAGATCAGCCAGCCCAATTTTCAGACATTCTGCTCTCGGAAGATGATCCTGCATGGGCGATTTCTAAACGTATGCAACTCGCGCTACAGACCCGAGATGACTTGCCATTTGATGCCGCTAAACGCCAAGGTCGACAACAATTGCTCGCTTGGTATTTGCAGCATGGACGAATTGAATTAGGACAGCAACACCTACCATTTAAAGATTGGCAACTAGACTTCTTTCAATCGCCCAGTCAGCGACAAGGGCTTAATTGTCTCCAAGCACTCATTTATGAAACCCGACCCGACGTGCAGCAGGCATTTCCTTTACCGCAAGCCTTAGATGGTTATTTACACTGGTTTGAACATTTTATTAGCATTGAAACACGTTTAATTGATGATCTGACTCTTAGACGTGATAAAGATCGCCCTAATGAACCAAGTCCATTTGGTGTAAATATTATCGGCTATGTTTTTGGGCAATTGGGCATTGGTGAAGATGCGCGAATGGCAGCAAAATCTTTCTTAACAACAGATATACCAATCACCCTGATTGATTTCCCGCCAGGAAGTGATACCTCTCAAGCAGACCAAAGTATGGCGCAATACGTGAGTCGCTATCCCCAATACGCCATCAACCTATTTTGTCTACCCGCATTAGAACAAGCGCGATGTTTTGCAGAACGAGGAAAACAACTGTTTGAAGGTCGCTACAATATTGGTTATTGGCCTTGGGAGCTACCTAGCTGGCCAGAAAATTGGCAACATTTATTTTCATTAGTCAACGAAGTGTGGTCATCAAGCCCCTACACCTTGAACGCATTGCGACCCGTTAGTCCAATACCGGTCAAGCTCATGCCAATGGCCGTAGAAATACCAGCCGTCAGCGCATTAACACGAAAAGATTTTGGCTTACCTGAACGTGCAACCTTGTTTTTATTTGCCTTTGATTTAAATTCGTCAATGACAAGAAAAAATCCAGAAGCGTGTCTCAGCGCATTTCTTGAAGCATTTCCCTACCAAGTAGACAACACGTTAGACCGTAAGCAAGTCGGCTTAGTGATTAAAATTCATCCGCCCAAAACACCCAATAAATCATGGGATAAACTAAAAAAATTACAACAAAATGATCCGCGTATTCACCTGATTGAACAAACCCTAACCAAGCCTGATTTATTGGCACTTTATAAGTTATGTGATTGTTTTATCTCGCTACATCGTGCTGAAGGCTTTGGGCGTTGCATTGCCGAGGCGATGCTTCTTGGGAAGCCTGTTATTACGACCGGTTTTTCAGGTAATCTTGCTTTCACTAGCCATGAAAGTGCATTATTGGTAGACTATAAGCACATTAATCTTGAGCGTAATGACTACCCCTATGGTGATGGGCAGCAGTGGGCAGAGCCTGATATATCCCATGCAGCGATACAAATGCAAAAGCTTGTAAATGACCCAAAATTTGTAGACCGATTAAGCAATGCGGGGCAGAAGACCATTTTAAGCAGCCATAATGCCGAGACAGTGGGTATTCGTTATGCCGAAAACCTAAAACTCGACACAAAATAATAAGCCCAAGCTTATCTGTTTAATTTCAGCAGGTAGAAATGCGGAGCAATAATGGGATTGCGATAGAGGTACAGATTGGGATGTATGTGGCAGAAGAATGATAACGTGGGGTACAGCTAAAGTTTATTTACTCTGTCGTGGGCAATCATAGGGAATGAGCATGGAACAACTTAGGCAATTTGCCAATAGGTGGAGTGCGCAGTTGTTCACTTTATTTCATGCTCGATCCTAAGTAATGAAAAATAGTTCCATACTTAACTTTTTAGTTCAAATCAACGACAATTTAAGGATTGTTTATCATGAAGTGCATTTGTATAGCCGGCGCAAGTTACATTGATTTAACCGCTGCTGAAGAAATCCTAATCAAATCAGGTATGCTTCCTCCGAAGGGGACTGACCGGAATCAGCGCATTGATATGTCAACATGGCACGAGCAAGCGTTAGCTATGCAGGACGGTTTTGATGAAGAAGCTCTAAGAAATCCTGGTCGTTTTATGGAGCAAATGGTAAGTGATATTTTTATTGCCAATATGCAATCCACGTTATGGGGCTGGGCAGACACACGCAGCACATGGTTGTTAGATTTTTGGAAAGAATACGACCCTCGTGTTTACTTTGTATTGGTTTGTGTGTCTCCCGATCAACTACTCGCACATGCTATCTCTTCGGAGAGCTTTACAAGCTTTACAGAGCTAATGGATGTCTGGCAACAGTATCATCAGCAACTATTGCGATTTCATTTGCGTAATCCTCAGCGCAGTATTTTGATTGATGTAGTGGATACGCTTACAAACCCAAATCAATTTATCGCGCATATTGCCGATCAATGGAAAGTCGACTTAGCGTCCTCTGAAGCACCGTACGCTATCCAACAAACGATAGACCCATTAGCTCTATTTGTTGCTCGGCAGCTTTGTGTTGAATTTAATCAAGACAACGCGTTGTATAACGAAATACAGGCAACTTGCCGTCGTTTTTCCAAGCAGGTCTTTGCAATCAAAGAAATGCCCGATAGTGCCGAGACGGTTATTTCTTGCTACCGAAAAGATCAGCACCAAAAAGCACAAGTGCTTCAACAGGCACAACAAGCCGTTGATGAATTAACGGAAAAAAATTATCAGTTATTGTCAGTATTAACAGAAAAACAGGGGGAGCTAGAGGCGTTTTCTATAAAGTGCAATGAGTTGGATGAGGTTTGTGACCAGCTCAATCAGCAACTGGAATCGAGCGCCGCACAGTTGGCGCAGCAACAAAGTGATGCCAATGCCCGAGTCAAAGTGGCTGAGCAAGAAAACGAATTACTGCTCCTGCAATTGCATCAAGTGCAAGAGGAGTTGGAAGCTCATTTTCTCAAATACCAGCAAGTTGAAGTCCAATTGCACGCTTTGCAGTCAGAGCTGAACTTGTCGCGTGAAGAGAGAGAGGGGCAATCTCACCAATTGACCGATTATCAAACAAGAGTTGACCAGCTCAATCAGCAACTGGAATCGAGCGCCGCACAGTTGGCGCAGCAACAAAGTGATGCCAATGCCCGAGTCAAAGTTGCTGAGCAAGAAAACGAATTACTGCTCCTGCAATTGCATCAAGTGCAGGAAGAGCTTGAACACTATTTTTTGCAACATCAAGGCAAAGATAAACAGTTGCAACAAGCTGAAGATCGTTGGCAGCGAATGTTGGAGCGAACCCCTGACTATTGTGACTATGAATCACTAATCATTGACGTAGATGTAGATGAGAAAGAATATACCTCTCACTGGCAATTTACAGATATAGAGATTGCGAAACGACTTATCCCTGCTGTGACTTTTACTGTGCGCTTCGTCGATGATATAACCTCATTTATATTCCATTGCGTATCCAAAAACACTCCCCTTTTAATTCGCTGGCCGAACAGTCTGGTAGATCAAGATGAAATAAAAATCTCGTTTGATAAAGAGGGAAATACAGAAAAACAATTGGTGAAAGTATTACTTGAGCTAAGTTCCAGCGATTGGGATCTGTTAGGTGCATTGACACGTTGGTTAAATCGGATAGTACAAACTCCGTCGTCAATTAAATTGCCAGCGGATTTTCCTATCGCAAAGTTAAACAGCGGCTTAATTTTTCTTAACCGATTGATTCAAAATTTATCTTCAGGCTTGCGTTACGATCAAATTCGACTGAAACGTGAACAAGTTAACCCGGATTACGAACATCTTTGGATACAATTAAATCAGTTTTCATTCGCCAATCGTGTACTAAGCGAATTTGATTTTAGGTTATCATGTGGAAACGTCCGACCTAACTTTTTTGGATATCACCCCAAGCTAGAGTTTCCAAAAGGCACTGGCAATGAAGCATTTGAGGATTGGTTTGTTGAGGCTTATGATGATTTTGGTGAGAAATTGGAGTTGAGATTTGCCTTACCAGAAGCGATGGACATGACTGTTTGGGAGCGCCTAACCGCCCATGATCAAACGCTGTTGATGCTGATCATACAGCAACTACCCAATATTCTAGGGCAATTACAACATAGCGGACAGTCGATCAAACGTCCTTGGGATGATTGGTTACAAATGGTAGATGAGGTTCAGCGAATATATACACTCCGTGTCTCTGGATTGGAAAATCAACCAAAGCCATTATTTTACGATGACGATGAGCTTAGTGTGTTGACAGAAAGCTCTGCTAAAGTCAAAAATACATCAAATGCTAAAACCTAGATACCCGTTTAGAAAAGCACATAAACTCTATGAAACGAATGACACGCACAAACAACAGCATTGAATCAGTAGTTTCATTGCTACAGCATATTAATCCTCCAAACGCTATTTTGCATGTAGGTGCTGGTAAAGGGACAGGGGCAATGTCTGTTTGGCATCAATGGTCGGTAGAATGGGCTTTGATGATTGATGCTGATGAAACGCGTCTTGATTGGGCGTATGAATTGCGTTTAAACAATCCTAACTGGCAGGTTGAAATTGCTGTATTAGCAGAGACGACAGAAGAGTTGGATTACTTTAAGGCTTCTAATTCTGATGAAGATGGTTTAATTTCACCCGTGCAACTCAGCTCACTATGGCCCAATCTGCAAACCAAACAAGAAGTACGGGTTAAAACGCAAAAACTGGATGATGTGTTAGACAATATTATCGAAAATCCTATGCCGGATTCGATGAATATCTGGTTGATCGTTGAGTGCTTGCCGAGTCTGCCGGTTTTGAAAGGAGCTTTACGCTTATTGGAAAAAGCCTCGGTATTGTGGTTAAGAGTCCTGTTGCAACCACTGCCTTCACTTATAGAAATTGCGACGCTTGACTCTATCAAAAGTTATTTGCAAGCACAGGGCTATACCTGTGTACAGATGGAAGAGAGCAACCATCCTGCCATTGGCGAGGTACTATTCGTAAAAGACTGGCGAGCGATGAGTGCGTTAGACAAGCACCGAAACACGCTGCAACAAACAGCACTCATTCAGAGGCAAGCTGAGCTGGAGAGCGAGAAGAAAGCTGTTGTTCAAAAGTTAGAAGAGAAAAACCAATTGACTGATGAGCAGTTGATACAGATTACTTCATTTAGCAAAGAGCATGAGAGAATTACGCAACAATTATACGAGCAGCACGTATCCCTAGAAGCGTTACAGCAAGCCAATGCATCTTTAATTCAAGAGAAAAATGCGATAGATGAATATCGCATTGCGCTGGAAACTGAAGTCCAAACCATAATACAAGCTCGAGATCAACAGGGACAACTCGCTAATGATCGCCAAGCGCAAATAGATGTGCTTTTTCAAGAACGTGAGACAATAGCGCAACAATTGCACGAGCAGCACGTATCCCTAGAAGCGTTACAGCAAGCCAATTACGCCTTAATTCAAGAGAAAAATGCGATAGATGAACAACGCCTTGCGCTGGAAGCTGACGTCCAATCCTTGATGCAAGCTCGAGATCAACAAGCACAACTTGCTAACGATCACCAAGCACAAATAGATGCGTTTTTTCAAGAACGTGAGGCAATGGCGCAACAATTTCACGAGCGGCATGTATCCCTAGAAGTTGAAGTCCAAGATTTAGTACAATCACGTGATCAGCATGTGCAGCTGGCAAATGAACGTTTAGATGCACTGAATCAAGAGCGGGTTGTTCTCAGTCAGCAATTACACGATCGGCAGTTGCAATTGGACGGGTTATTACAATCGAATGAAACATTAGCTCAAGAAAAATCAGCTTTACAGCATCGATGCTCTTCGTTGGAAGCCGAATACGGTACACACACCCTAGAGCGTGATGCATTAGTTCAGCAAATACAACAGAGTCAAACAATTATTAGTGAATTAACCAATCAACGTGATGATGCTCAGCAGCAACGAGATCAACAGGTACAACTGGCTAACGATCGCCAAGCGCAAATAGATGCACTTTATCAAGAACGTGAGACAATCGCGCAACAATTACACGAGCAGCTCGTACCCCTAGAAGCGTTACAGCAAGCCAATGCGGCTTTAACGCAAGAAAAAAATGAGATAGTCGAACATCGTGTTGCGCTAGAAGCTGAAGTCCAAGATTTAGCGCAATCGCGTGATCAGCATGTGCAGCTGGCAAATGAGCGTTTAGATGCACTGCATCAAGAGCAGATTGTTCTCAGTCAGCAATTACACGATCGGCAGTTGCAATTGGACGGGTTATTACAATCCAATGAAACGTTAGCTCAAGAAAAATCAGCTTTACAGCATCGATGCTCTTCGTTGGAAGCCGAATACGGTACACACACCCTAGAGCGTGATGCATTGGTTCAGCAAATACAACAGAGTCAAACAATTATTAGTGAATTAACCAATCAACGTGATGATGCTCAGCAACAACAGCAACAAATGGTTGAACACATCCAACAGCTAGAAGTTGATAATAATGAAATGAAAGTTAATCAACAGCTATTGCAAGAAGAAATGATTAAGGCCGAAGCACAGATTGATTTGATAAAAGATCTCTTATGGCGTGAAGCCGCTATATGACCGAAGTTTCGCTTCGGCTTCTTTGCAGGACATAAAATAGAACAAGTGTAAGCATTATTGAAAACGCGGCGTCTAGCCTAATTAGCGTCTCATTCTATTGCGGTATGAGGTTTGGATAGCATGAGAACGGTTACTTTATTTTACCGGTTATTCCAATGTTGACAAAAATCTGAGTTGTTAGGCGTGAGATAAAGCATGGATGCTAAAATTACCAAGTTTAAAATACGAAAAATACAACTTATTGATATATAATTGATTTTGTGTGCATCTCTCCTAGGGTCGGGGTTTTCTAATAGAGTTACAATGAGTCTAGGTGGTGCTGATTTATCTGAAAATCCATATCTATTTTTGTTTGTATTCCCCCTATTTACAATTAAACTATGTGCAAAATAAATCCCCGAGTTGATTTCGCGTTTAAAAAACTATTTGGCAGTGAAGAAAACAAAGACCTGCTTATTTCCCTGATCAACGCTATTGTTTCAGAAGACCAACAAGTGGTTGAAGTCGAATTAAAAAACCCTTACAACTTGGCTGCCTACCAAGCGGGCAAAATGTCCATTCTGGATATTAAAGCTAAAAGTGAACAAGGTCGTTGGTTTAATGTAGAAATGCAAATCAGCGAAGACTATAACTTTGACAAACGTGCCATCTACTATTGGGCAAAACTGGTTACCGAACAACTCAGTGAAGGTATGATGTTTAAAGAGCTGAAAAAAACCATCAGCATCAATATCCTAGACTTCAACTTTATCCCCAACATACTGGAATTTCATAATTGCTATAAAATTATAAATACCGCAACCGGCCAGGACGATAGGCTGCACGACGTTTTTGAGCTGCATTACATTGAGCTTAAAAAATTTATAACCAGCAATCATAAAATTACCAACGCCCTAGACCGCTGGAGTACTTTTTTAACCCAAGCACACAAACTCGATAGAGATCATGTGCCCAAAGAATTAAGCGATGACCTGGCCATTGTCAAAGCCATCTCCGCAGTGGATCGCATGTTCAATGAAGAAGAGCGATTGGTTTACGAGACACGAATGCAATCGTTAGCCGATGTCGAAAGTAAAATTGCATCGGCCGCGCAAAAAGGACGAGAAGTAGGTCGAGAGGAAGGACGAAGAGAAGGACGGGAAGAAGGTGAAAAAATTTTACTGCAACGTATGCTGGTTCGACGGTTTGGAGAAATGCCGGATTGGGTGCTAGAACGGTTACAGTATGCCCGTCCAGAGCAATTGAGGCAATGGGCGGAGCAACTCTTAGATGCCCGAAGCTTAGAGGTTGTGTTTAGTGATAAATTGAAATAATCGCAGTGATCGTCAACTAATTCTATAGTCAGATCAATACGCTAGTAATAAAATGAACAAAAAAAGAAAGCTAATTACTTTTGATTGGGCTATAAAACGCTTATTACGCAGCAAGGCTAACTTCGGCATATTGGAAGGCTTTTTAAGTGAATTACTTAAACAAGACATTGTTATTCTGGATGTGTTAGAGAGTGAGAGCAATAAGGATTATAAAACCGATAAATTTAATCGGGTTGATTTAAAAGTACGTAATAGCCAGGAAGAAATAATCATCATAGAAATACAATATGATCGAGAATATGACTATTTACAGCGCATATTCTATGGCGTTTCAAAAACAGCGATAGAATATATGGAAGAAGGAAAAGCATATACAGGCATAACGAAAGTTATTTCAGTGAATATTCTTTATTTTGATTTAGGATGTGGTTCAGATTACATCTACAAAGGCACGACTCGATTTGTAGGTCTACACCATCATGATCTTTTGGAGTTGAACGAAAAACAAAAACAACTCTTCAGAAAAGAGAGTGTAGAATCACTCTACCCAGAATATTACTTGATTAAGATAAACCGTTTTAACGACATTGCCAAAGATACGCTGGATGAATGGATTTACTTCTTAAAAAATGAAGAAATAAAAGAAAGTTTCACTGCAAAAGGCTTAAAAGAAGCAGAGGAAAAGTTTAGTATTATGGCTCTCCCTGAAGATGAACAAAAAGCTTACGAACATTATAAAGATGACTTGCGTTATCAGGCCAGTATGTTTGAGTCGTCTTTCGGTGATGGTTATAATGAAGGTAAAGTAGAAGGGATTATTGAAGGAATGACTCAGAGCGCAAAAAATATAGCTCTAAACTTAGTAAAAGAGGGCACAAGCCTTGAGATAATCGCTAAGGTGACGGGTCTGCAGAAATCAGCAATTGAACGACTTTTGAAAAATGAGATGGGGCTTGACATCTAGGCATACCGTTCGTATACGCGATACAGCAGACCGCCTTAAATCAACTGAAACAATGGACAGGTCAATGTTGTATACAGCGCAGCGACCTTAGAAATAGTTTTAAACGGATAACAATCGCATGAGCAAGCAGCATAAGAAAAAGAGACACCAACATCGGATAGAAAAGTCGCTGGCGGTGCAACCCGTGAAAGCAAAATTGCCTGAGACGGTTCATGCACATTGGTCTATGGCTGACTTAAGCAAGATTACGATGCAGTTTTCTTGGACGACCCCGCCCTTTCGGGTAGAGCAGCAAGGGCTGCCGTGCTACATTGAGCCCTTGCCTTGTTATGACTCCAGTTTATTGGAAAAAGCACGGACGCAATGGCAGTTTGGTGATTGGAAAAGTTTGGTGCAGATAGATGTCGAGGCCATCAATAATCACCCTGATCGTGCAAAACTTGCCTTGTTGGCGGCGGCTGGGCATCTGCAAGTTGGCGATCAGCACATAGCAAGGCAGTATCTGCGACTGGCACAGGAATGGGGTTGCAGTAAAAAACTGATTAGTCAGATATTGGTTGCTGGTGTGTATAATAGTCTTGGACGAGCTAGTGCTATCAACGGGAATAGAGAACGAGCTGCTCAGCACTTTGAAAAGGCACTTGCTGTTGGGTCGCCGGCAAGTGCAGTGCAACTACTGTCGCAAGCACGCTTGGGAGAGCAACTTATGCAACTTGGACTGACAAATGCTCCGCGTTAGTCCAGTCTGGGTAGCATAAGTATCTACACAAGTTTTATAGTACGTCATTCCGGCATGGATTACCGGAATCTAGGTCACATGGAGGTGAAAAGTCTAATACTTGATCTGATTTTTTACCAAACAACACTCAGAAATATCAAGTATTGCCCTTGGCTTCTGGATTTACTAACGCGGTCTAACGATTTTGGCAATTCATGCCGGAATGACGACACCCCGTTTAAAAATCCGCCCTAGAGCAACTCAAACTTTGGGCAGATCGTAAGTGTTTTAGATGATCTTTGAGGTTGTAAATAGGCGCAGTGTCTCTTACAGTACGGCTTTCTCCGTAAATGTGTGTGATTTTAAATGGATTTGACCCCCGTTCTCTTTCACAAGGAAAACTGATGACGACTTCACAACCCACTCTCGACGATGTTTGGCTTCTATTTAAAGAAACTAATCTCCAGTTTAAGGAGACCGACCGCAAGTTTCAAGAAACCGATCTCAAAATTCAAGAGACCAATAGGTCAATTAAAGAGCTGTCTGCCAGCCAAAAAGAAACCGACCGTTTATTTAAAGAAATGAACAAAAAATTAGGT
>CAJAVP010000056.1 GCA_903945375.1 uncultured Methylococcaceae bacterium
ACGCAAGCAACTCCAACAGCACATCAACTAGCGGTGTGCGATCTTCATTGTTGATTTTAGGTAATTGTGGCTTAGGGGTATCCATCGGGTTATTTTAACTGATTTCTTAAGGTGTTGCCTGTGACTAATGAGAAGTTACTGATTTTTTAATAAATCATTCAATTTTTACCAACAAAAAAGGTCTACTGACCAAAGAATATTCGGCGTTGGACGGTCAGCTCGTCAAAGAGTCGCATGGTGTTTTGTATTCCGGAAATGTCGAACATGCTCAGTGTGACGGCTTAGGCGGTTTGTTAGAGACAATTCAGGGATTAAAGCCGAATCAAGCCACTGGACTTGGGATTCCGGTAAACTCAAAACAAGGCGAAAGCCTTCAAATCTGCACAAAAAACTATCCAAAACCCAACGCCATTCCGCGTGATAAGGCTAATTTTACGTTTAATGACGGTAAAAGTTTGGTTTTGCTTGATTATGACTCGCGAGATGGCGAGGCTGGATTAGCACCGCGAGAATTAATTGACTGGCTACTAAAAAAATTTCCTGAATTGCAAGGTGTCGGTATGCTGGCTCTTGGTTCTGCAAGTTCTGGTGTTCGGCTTGAAGGTTCAGACGGAAGCGCAAAACGTGGCGGATGCCACATTTATTTAATCATTGAGAAAGGTGCGGATATTCCAGCCTTTGGAAAATGGCTCGACGTTCATGGGTGGCTGCGTGGCGAGGGCTACACTCAAATTTCAAAGTCTGGTGCGGCTCTTAAGCGTAATTTGTTTGATATTTCAGTTTTTGATAGCTGTCGATTGATTTTTGAGGCTGCGCCGGTATTAGGTCAAGGCGTTACAAAAGCGGAACGTGAGGTTGTCTTGATCGAGGGTACTACTCTGGATTTTTCAAAACTTAGTGAGGTAACTCAATCTGAGCTTGACCGCGCAAAAGATTCTCAAGAACGCGAAATTCAAAAGCACAAGCCGCTCGTTGAAAAAAAAACCAAAACTTTCAAGCGTGAACGTGCTGAGAAGCTTCAAAAGTCTGGAATCCCAAAAGCGGCGGCTAGGTCAATCTCACAATCTGTCAAACCGAATGCGATTACCGTTGGTCACAACCTGAGGTCTAATGGCAACGACATCGACGTGATTGACGTAATGCTCAACCCTAAAAAGTTTGATGGAATTATCCTTGATGACCCTTTCACAGAAAAACGTGATAAGGCTATTTTTTACGCTAATTCAGGCTTGATTTTTAGCTTTTCTTCTGGTGGATACTCGGTGAATCTTGCCAAGGCAAAGCTTAATTATTCAGCAAGTAACGAAATTGAGATTATGGCGACATTGGATGCAATAATCGGGTTTGGAAAGCATCCTACGATTTTTCAACGTGCAAATGAGATTGTTGCCATTAGTGATTCTGGCGAAATTAAGCCTATGAGTACATCGTATCTACCCTCGTATTTTTCTCAAATTATTGAGTTTGTTAAAACTGTCAAAGGCAATGAGGTCGCAACCTGCCCACCTGATAGATTTTGGAGGTCATACGTGGGTCGCCCAACAAGTGGTTTGCCTGAGCTTAAAAACACTCATCCTGCGCCTATAATTGTAAGCGGCACTCTGTATAAGGAACGTGGCTTTATTCGTGATTGTGGGCTGTTTTTGACCCAAAATTCCAAAGTTAAAGCGAAACCAATACACGATAAATCATCGGCATTAAAAGGTCTCGACGTGTTGAAGTCTGCGTGGCAAGGTTTCCCGTTTCAGTCAGAAATTGACGAGGCAGTTTGTCTGGCTGCTTTGTTGACGCTGGTTCAACGACCTTTGCTTGGAACTAGCCCCATGTTTGCTGTTTCTGCGAACAGTCCTGGGGTCGGGAAAAGTCAACTGGTCGAGGGGCTGAGTATCATTGCAAGCGGTAAAAGCCCCTTTTTAACAAACTACAAAAGTGACCCTGCCGAAGATGCCAAACGTGTTCTGTCAATTTTAAGGGCAGGGTTTCCGGTCGTGAATCTGGACAACGTGGCGTTGGGGTTGACGCTTGTTTCTGATGCCTTGTGTAGTGCCCTGACCAGCACGACTTATTCCGACAGGGTTCTCGGGGCTTCTGTAACAGCCAGTATTCCTTCTGACGGTCTGACCTGGTTTGCGACGGGAAATAACCTAACAATTGGTGGTGATTTATGCCGTAGGACTTTGGGTATCAATCTTTTTTGCGAAATGGAGAATCCAGAGCAACGTAGATTTGATAAAAGTTTCAGTAAAATTTGTACTGAGCAACGCAATGAGTTGTTGCAAGCTTGTGTGGATATTCTTTTATCTTTTGAGGCGACATCTGATAAACCTGCCGTTACGTTGGGTTCATTTGACGCTTGGGCTGAACAAATTGGTTCGTGCGTTCTTTGGCTTACAGGTCTCGACGTTACAAAAGGTCAGCCAATTGCTAAATCTGAGGGCGAACTGGAGGTTTTTGCGGAGTTTTTGGAAGTTTGGAATACTCTATATAACATTATGCCGCAAACGAGTTCTGACGTTTTAGACAGTCTAATCTGCCGAGATTTTTTGACGGAGTTAAATCGTGGAAAAGAGGTTCAAAAACTTACTGTGGCAAGGGTTTTGAATAAATTCGTTGGGAAGGTCATCAACGGCAAATTACTGGAGAAATTCCGAGATAGGTCTAACACCACGTTATTTCGGTTGAAGTACGTCAAAATGCAGGAGTTATAGGGTCAAATGCAGGAGTATTGCAGGAGTTGTTTTGAATATACTCCTGCATAAATTACGGTTATAAATCAATTACTTATAACGTATTGCAGGAGTTGAAGGAGTATTTTTCTTATATAGAAAAAATATTATTATTTATAAATGTATGCTCTCACGAACTGTAGGAAAATACTCCCGCAAACTCCTGCATACTCCTGCACAACGTCGATTTTCCCCTAGAAATAGACGAAAAATGATGCAGGAGTATCTCCTGCATACTCATGCAATTAGGGATAAATGCTTAAAATCCCCTAGAAATAGGGCAAAACTTACATAACAAGGAGCTTAAAACAATGGAATCATACGTAAATTTCGACGATGACGATAGTTATGACGATGAGTTTCTTCCACTTGAGAAGATTTCGCCACCTCAACCCCCAAACCCTTACATTGCGGCCTCTAGTAATGAAATTTTAACACGACTTCCAAGTCTCGTGAAAAGTTCAATCGATACGTTGGAAAGTCTTTTGACCTGCCATGACCGTGGCGACCGACTTAAAGCAGCAAACGCAATTCTACGTTTGGCTGAAACCGCAATCAAAATGCAACAAAAAGCTTAACCCAACCCGGCACGATGCCATTATTTTTATAAGGAAATTATCATGTTTAAAAAAACACTGTTCGAACGTACACTCACCAACATCAACGTTTATTTCGTAGAATTAGCAAATGATAGCAATTACGGACTTGTATACAAATTACCCGGCATCGTTGAGGATTTAATCATTTACTCAAAACGTGATTTGGAATCAATGGCAGTTTTAAAATCACTCGCACCTTTAAAAAACGTTAGGTCAGATTTGCGGGCTTTAAATAACTTAGTTACGTCGCGTAAAAACCTTGCAGAATGCAGACTTATGCTCAACGAGCTATTGATTAAATATGTTCGGGTAGAATTTCAAGATTTAACATAAGCCCTTGACAGTGTTCCCGTAAATTTTTACGACTTGCCGTAAATTTTTACGGCATCTCCTAAATTTTAAGGGCATGTATCTTTAAAACTCAACGTATGCTGACAAGGTCAAGGGTCATTCTAGTTTTACGAGATACCTTAAAATAACCTTCCAAAAAGCCACATCTAAGACACGTTATCAACCAACCCAATACGTTTGCATGGCTATAAATTATCGAGCCTTAGAACGCATTATTTCATAAGCCGTTGTTTTAAATAGAGTCCTAAAATTTTAGGAGTCTGATACTTTAGGGTGGGTGAAACGCCCACCCCCCCTTGTCAATCTGCTGGCTTAAATCTTAAGCCACTCTATTTCCAGAGCCATACGTAAGGTATTATAGGTTCAGTATAGCTTCACTGAATTGTGTCTGATATCACAGTGAAGCAATATCTGCATTACTATCTTTTCCGACTATATTAAATCCTCAAAACTGAAAATTTTGTGCAGACTGCCTATTCAGCAACGCCCCACGCCGCGTCTGGAAACCATGGTGCGGGTATGGTATTCTGAAGCCGCCGCTTTCTTCCCAAAATCACGTACTCGCGTGTGCCTGTGTGACTGAGCAAAACATATCTACATAACCCCACAAAGTGTATTGTTTTGAGATTACGTACAACAATAATCAAGAGGAACTCTGACCACAGAACTACGTTAAGAGAATGAAAAAAGATTGTGAATTAACCCCGGGAATCTTATCCATCGATCCAAAATAACCGCCCAACGGATTAAAATAAGCTGAGATTTGGGGTTTGACCTACCCATTTACGTTTGGCTTACACGACATCATCTTTTAATTCCAAAGACAGGCAATGTTCTTGTTCCGCGTTGAAAGATTGAGTGAGGAAGGCATCTGACTCTGGCATTACCTTGATTTGTATAGGGGTGGTGATTTACCACCCCTTAAAACTTTTGATAATTTAAGCACGGCTTATTTGATTCTGACAGGGCAAGTGGGAGTCTAAGGCAATATATCGGCAATTTCAGGCATTATTTCAGTAGGATGTACATTTAAAACCTTAGAGATTCTAAGCACGGCTTCAATATTTAGAGGTGTATTGGCATTAATATACTGAGCGAACGCTGTTTGCCCTGACCATCCACATGCTAATGCTACGCTCTCTTGGGTTAAACCTAAATCTTTACGTTTCGAGTTCCAAATTGCCCTTAACTTTTTATGTGCATTCTTTTCTATGTCAGTTAATTCACGCTTTGCCATTTTTAGTATTTAAGTAACAAAAAATCTGATTTTTTATTTTAGTAGTAGTGCAAATAAAAATCTATCACTAACACTACTAATGATATATAATATTACCATAGGTAATTATTTTAATATGGAGTCTTAATCATGAGTGCAATACTTAATTTTCTTGAAGAAAAGGATATGACACAAGAGCAATTTGCTCAATCCATTGGCGTTGGTCAAAGCTTAGTTTCTCAATGGATAACCGGACGTAGACCGATAAGCATAAATCGTGCTTTGCAGATAGAGAAATCCCACGGAATTAATGCTTGTTTATTAAATAAAAAGGTTAGTAGCTTAGCTAAATTACTTTCAAACCGCCATGTATGAGCATAAACGCTTTGGTTTGGGCAATGAATCAAAAGTTACCTGCAATGCAGAAAATCGTTTTAGTCATGCTGGCTAATCGAGTGAACAAAGACTCTGGTGACTGCTTTCCGTCATTAACACGTATAGCGGATGACAGCGGAATGAATAGGCGTTCCGCAATCCGGCAAATTGAAGAGCTTGAAAAAGGCGGGTATCTTACAGTAATACGCTCAGTTAAGAATGGGGAGAAACAAGCCAACCATTATAGATTGTCCTTAGGGGGTAGTGTCAGAGAGACACTACCTAGTGACTTAGAGACACTACCTAGTGACACAGAGTCACTAGGGGTAGTGTCAGAGAGTCACTGGGGTAGTGACACAGAGTCACATAAACCAATAATAGAACCTAAAAGATTAACCACTACAACAACCACAACAGAAAGTGGTAGTGGTAATTTAGATAATTTAGATAATTTAATTTATCCACCTTCACTATCGATTGAAGAGAAACAAGCCGCCAGCAAACTACTGTCAAAATGCAACGGTGAGGCACAAGCCCTGCTCGATACCTTGTCGGCAGCTATACAAGCGAAAGAGATTAAGAAGACCCCGTTAAGTTACCTAGGCGGTTTGGTCAGACGTTATGAGAGTGGAGAGTTCGACCCATCTGGAGCGGTTAGCATAGCCATAGACCGCACGAAAAAGGCAGCCAGACAAGAGATAATCCAAAAGCAATACGTAGTATCGAATGAGCAGGTTTTGAAGGAATTAGAGGGATTGAGAAAGCCTAAGCTTGAGCCGGTATTATTGGCGGATAAGATTATTAACGATGCTGAGAAGTCTTCAACAATTATTAACTTTCGTAAAAGTTTAAAGATTAGATGATGGTCAAGATTTCGACCATGATCCAAATTTGGATCATCTATTGTAAGCAGCAGTAAAACCATTGGGCAGTGATTGGCACTGTCCTTCAACCAAGAGAGGAAACAACGATGGATTTAAAATTTCACCAAGTCAGACCAATCGATAACGGCTGGTATCTAGTTCAGACACCTGAAGGTCTAAAACCTTTCGACATCGTTTTATTTGACGATGATAAATATTTCACCATTGCTAACCGTGAGGTAATTCCCTTCCGTGAGGAAATAAGTGCCTGGTCGAAGATAGTGCATCCAGACAGTCATGAATGGCTCGACTTGGAAGATTTGATGATATTGCTCGACATTGCCAAAATGACCCATCTGTCTACTACAAAGCCTACGTTAGCCTAGGTCATTTTTTTAAAACCAAGGTGCGTATTGATACGTACCCCCTAAATCTAAACAAAAAGGAAATAACATGGAACTTAAATTTAAATTTAACTTAGCAAAACCAACAGAAGACGGCTGGTATCTTGTTCAAAATAGTGAAAACTGCATTCAACCTTTTACAGTAGCGTTATTCGAGCAAGGCAATTTTTACTTGCCGGACGGGGGGGTAATGTCTAGTGCTAGCAATACAATCGACGCATGGGCACGGTTAGAGCATCCTGATTCTCACAGTTGGTTAAGACTGGGTGATTTTAGGGACATTGGGTTAATAGACGCACATGAGGAAAACATGAGTCATTGAAAGATATAGGGTGCGTGAATCGCGCACACTAACCCTTTGAAAGATGTAAACGCGTCCAACAAAATAAACAACTTATGAAATTATGCAGAGTAGTTCGGAGACGATACGGAGCTATAACAACAATATCAGAAGGCTACCTTTTAATAAGTAAACACTTACTTAAAATGAAAGATTTTACATTGTCACAAAAAGAAAATGAAAACAATGGGTTGTGTAGCGGTGTTTTTTAGAAGGTCAAAACGCATAAATATGCTGTATACTGCTACACGACTGGCTTTTAGAGGTTTAGAGGTCAGTTCACTGCCGCACAGGCAGCTTAGAAACCACAGGTATTGATGATAGCAATATTCCGGTGCGTTCACTGCCGCACAGGCAGCTTAGAAAGGACATTAAAAAAGTCGAAGCGACCAAAGGGCGTTCACTGCCGCACAGGCAGCTTAGAAACAATAAAGTTTTAGGTAGTAAACAAAGCAAAAGGTTCACTGCCGCACAGGCAGCTTAGAAATTTAGCCCATTTGAAGACAACAGCCGTGGCAGGTTCACTGCCGCACAGGCAGCTTAGAAACAACTGACTTTATAAGTAAAAAAAGACTATAAGTTCACTGCCGCACAGGCAGCTTAGAAATTCGAATACAATCAAGGTTCACTGCCGCACAGGTTCACTGCCGCACAGGCAGCTTAGAAATAATATGCCGCAAATTGACGGCGAATAGGCATGTTCACTGCCGCACAGGCAGCTTAGAAATCACATAAAAATTTGATCTTGTTAAAAACTCTGTTCACTGCCGCACAGGCAGCTTAGAAAGTTTAACGGTCAATATTGATGCTTTTCATTTGGTTCACTGCCGCACAGGCAGCTTAGAAACAAGATCGGATAATACTTTTTTGTTCTTCAGTGTTCACTGCCGCACAGGCAGCTTAGAAATTTACAAAATCCACTTAATAGACTTTGTAAAGGTTCACTGCCGCACAGGCAGCTTAGAAATTTAGCCCATTTGAAGACAACAGCCGTGGCAGGTTCACTGCCGCACA
>CAJAVP010000057.1 GCA_903945375.1 uncultured Methylococcaceae bacterium
TATCGAACGCGGCTGTGAAATACCAGAAGGTACGGTCATCGGCGAAAACCGCGCAGACGATGAAAAACGCTTCCATGTCAGCCAAGGCGGTGTGGTCTTGGTTACACCGGATATGTTGGGGCAACGGTTGCATTATGTCAGGTAATGACTACACCTAGCCCAGCTGAGCAAGTTCTTAAAACGGTCTTTGGTTACGACCGTTTTAGAGGTCATCAGCTCGCCATTATTAACCATCTTTTAGCCGGACACGATGCCTTAGTGCTCATGCCAACCGGCGGCGGCAAGTCGCTCTGTTATCAAATACCGTCCCTGCTCAGGGACGGCGTTGGCATTGTCATTTCGCCCTTGATCGCGCTAATGCAAGATCAAGTGACCGCCTTACTGCAATTAGGTGTTAAAGCGGCCTTTTTAAATTCAGCCTTATCCTTTGAACAAGCCCGACTCGTTGAGCAGCAATTATTAGCCAACGAGCTGGATTTGTTATATATCGCGCCCGAACGCTTAACTGCGGCACGGACATCCGCCTTGTTTAGTCAGCTCAAAATTGCCTTATTTGCCATCGACGAGGCGCACTGCGTTTCACAATGGGGACATGATTTCCGTGCAGATTATCTGCAATTATCGTTATTGCATGAACAATACCCAAACATCCCACGCATTGCCTTAACCGCCACCGCAGACGAAAAAACCCAGCAAGAAATTGTCCTACGCTTAGGGTTAACCCATGCCCAACTGTTCCGCAGCGGCTTCGATCGTCCCAATATTCGTTATCGCATTGTCCAAAAACAAAATGCCAAACAGCAATTACTCACTTTTATTGAAGCCGAGCATCTCGGCGATGCCGGTATTGTTTATTGCCTATCGCGTAAAAAAGTTGATGACACCAGCGCTTGGTTAACGGCTCAAGGCATCAACGCCCTGCCCTATCATGCCGGCATGAGCAATGAGCTACGCAGTCGATATCAACAGCGTTTTTTAATGGAAGAAGGTTTGGTGATGGTTGCCACTATTGCGTTTGGCATGGGCATCGACAAACCCAATGTGCGCTTTGTTGCTCATTTAGACCTACCCAAAAGCGTCGAGGCGTATTATCAAGAAACTGGACGTGCCGGACGTGATGGCCTACCCGCTAATGCGTGGATGGTGTATGGCTTGCAGGATGTCATCACTCTGCGGCGGATGCTCTCAGAATCCCCCGCTGACGAGGCGCATAAACGCATCGAATTTCATAAGCTGGATGCCATGCTGGCCTTATGTGAACAAGTGCATTGCCGCCGACAAGCCTTGTTAAGTTATTTTGGCGATCAACTGGATCAAGCGTGCGGCAATTGCGATACGTGTTTAGAACCGGTGCAAACCTGGGACGGCACACTCGCCGCACAACAGGCTTTATCGTGCGTGTATCGAAGCGGGCAACGGTTTGGCGTGCATTATCTGATTGATATTTTGCTGGGCAAAAGCAACGAGCGCATCATCAAACTGGAACATGACCGATTATCGACGTTTGGAATTGGCAAAGCCTTAGATGAACAACAATGGCATTCTGTCTTTAGGCAATTGGTTGCGCGTGGTTTAGTTGCCGTTGATTTTGAACGCTTTGGTGCACTGCAACTCACCGATAGTTGCCGTCCGGTGTTGCGTGGTGAGCAAGCGTTGATGTTACGCAAAGATAGCAAACAAGAAAAAAGTAAACGCAGCAAAGGTACCAAAACGCTCACAGGGCAACGCACCAATTCACTCTGGGATGCCTTGCGCAACAAACGCAAAGACATTGCCGAAGTCCAAGGTGTACCGCCGTATGTCATTTTTCACGATGCCACGCTGATGGCAATGCTAGAAGCTAAACCGAAAAACCGTCAACAAATGGCTCGAATTTCAGGCGTGGGGGCTCGCAAATTGGAGTTATATGCTGATGCGTTTTTAGCTGTTATCAACGAGCAATAATAGCTTATCTGACCCCACAATCGAGTCTTTAAATTTATTTCGCATAGGCTTTAGTGTCATGCAGGTCGCCCAACAGAGGCTTTAAAGACTCAACCGTTTACGGACACCTCGCACAGTTTATTGAATTAGGGCTGTGGCATTAGCCCACTCTACCCTGCTAATCAAGCCATTGTTCCCGTCATAATGAGCATGACTGCTAACGAATGGTTTGGCTAGATCAAAAAACCATAACGTTTTAAACGGTGTCTTAGGATATTTCTGCTGATGCCGAGTAAACGTCCAGTTTGTACTTGATTGTTTTCGCAATACTCATAAGCGGTGCGAAAAATAGCTTCCTCAATACTTTCAAATAAATTGGCATTAGGTTGTTCATATAAACTGGTGAGCGCAGACTCTAAGGCGTTGATCATGTTACTGGCTTTGCTGCTAGCATTCTCGTTTCTGGTAATCCGAAAAGCCAGATTTAGATGTAAATCGGCTTTATTGATGATGTTATTTTTGCAAATCAACAAAGAATGGTGGATGACATTTTCCAATTCACGAATGTTGCCAGGCCAAGCGTAAGCCAGTAAAGCACGTTCGGCATCGGCACTTAATTCAATACTCGTCAGTTGCAATCGCTTTCGATAACGATCAATAAAATGTTTGGTCAGTGGCAGGATATCGCCCGGTCTATCACGCAGAGGTAATAATTCAAAGGTGGCTACATTTAAGCGGTAATATAAATCTTCTCGAAAATGTCCCGCTTGTACCGCCTCGGCAAGATTGACATTGGTTGCTGCAACTAAACGTATATCAACAGGAATAGCGGTACGCGATCCGAGTCTAACGACTTCGCGCTCCTGCAAGACGCGCAAAATTTTTACTTGGGCCGCCAGAGGTAAATCACCGATTTCATCAAGAAACAAAGTCCCCCCATTCGCCGCTTCAAACCAACCTCCTCGCGTACTTAAAGCACCGGTGAAGGCACCACGTTCATGACCAAATAATTCACTCTCCACCAGTGTCTCAGAGAATGCACCACAGTTTACCGCTATAAAAGGCCCATTATGTCGCTGACTCATCTTATGAACTTGCCTTGCTGCCAACTCTTTGCCCGTACCCGTTTCGCCGATAATCAGAACAGTGGCATCGCTCGGCGCAATCCGTCCGATGTACTCTAATAAACGTACCGAATACGGATCAGCAAACACTAATGCCGTGGCACGAATAGACGTGGCGTGGGCATCTGGATTAGGCAACGTGATAACAGGATCATTTGCCTGTCCCGTTAAAAAGGCTGAATTGTGACTTGAGTCCCAGTTGTCCATAGTAAAACCCTTGGCTAATAAAGCCTTAGTGATGATTAGGTTATTGTTCCGCCAATTTTTTTGTAATGATTCAAACCGCGCCTAAATATCTCGTCATCCCGGCAGATAATGTTCCCCTATCTATATTAGAGCGACTGAATAATTACATCTTTTTTGAGCGGTGAGTCATGAATAGGGACTTCGCATGTCCCCAATTTCGTCATAATTCTAATGGTATAGTTTTACTCTAGCAGCCTAGAAACGAATAATAAAATGTTAAATACTGATGCTTGTATCGATTTTTTTGATATTAACCAGTGCAGTAAAGGTTTTGTTGTTTTGCTGCACGGCTTTCAACACCTAAGTAGCAACTCGCTGTTGCTCGAGCAACAGCCTGAGTTGACTTAAGTTTAAAATTATCTTTAAAAATAGCTGGTTAAGTTTTGGCATAGCGAATGCAGTATCACGAATGTCTACTTTTTTAGATAAGTGATTTTTTGATGACGTTCTGGAGATAAACGATGAAAAAACTTAACACGTTGGCGGCAATGATTCCGCTGTTAATCGGTACGCAAACGGCTTTTGCTTTGACACCTTGGAGTAATGGAAGTCCTAATATTACGGTTTATACCTCTGGAGGTGCCGCGCAAGACAAAGCCTACGGTCAAGTCGTTTCAACCACGCTGGCAGCACCAGGTAGTTTAGATACCTTCGGCGATGTCGATCCAGCTACGGGCTCAGTAGGCTCTCGTTGGACGGCGTATTATTTTACGGGCAATGCGAACTTAGGCGCTGGCTTGGCGGGTAAGAAAATCTTGCTAGAAAAACGTTCTTATGGTGCAGCGGGATACGGTGTAGTTCCGCTACTGAGCAATTTACCTATTGAACATTTAAAAGTAGCCGGATTGCCCCAATCGGCATGGGATGCAAACGGCACGCAACAATGGAAAAAAACGATTGATGCCAGTAATGCAAGCAAGTATTTACTTAAGACTAAATCAGATGGTGGATTTTTGGGTGTTGATCCCTCGATTTTATTAAAACCAGGAACTGAAAACTATCCATTGCCCGTTAATGAACTAACAACCGGTTTACCTGAAGCGGGCTGGCCTTTGGGTATCAAACAAATTACCACGACGGGCGATAATGCTTTCACTATCGTACCAACTGGCGGTTTGGTGTATGGCGTTGCGGTCACTTTGGACTTATATAAAGTGTTACAAGTGGCACAAATTAAAGCGGGAAGTTTATCCAGCAGTACGGTTGTGGGTAGTTATGACGAAGCCAGCTTGCCTAATCTTAATCGTAATGTGCTGGCCTCGTTGCTAGCAGGCAAAATCGGTACTTGGGAACAATTCAAAATTATTGATAAGACTGACAGTAACACCGTAAAAACACTATTAGACAGCAGTATTTTAACGGCGGCCGGTGTTACTGCGCCGTATAAAGAAGCCACTACGGGCAGTAATTTAACGCCGGTTGCGGTGGGACGTCGTAATAATGGCGCGGCGATTGGCGCTGTGGCGTATGCTAAATTTCTCAATTATCCGGCAACGAGCAATGCAGTCGCTCCAGCAAGTAAAACGGCAAATAGCGCAGTCGATGAAGATGCGTCTTTACCTATTGTTAAAGCGGCGGGTGGTGCTTCAGAAACGAGTAACTTATTAAAAGATTGGCAAAATGGCACGAATGCAACGGGCTTTAATAATGTGCCAGATGGTTCTGCTTACGCTAAACGTTGGGGTATTGCTATTAATAGTGCTGATCGAAACAGTAGTGTAGCGGCAACAGGATCCGGTGGTGATCCGTGGCGTTATATTCGTATCGATGGTTATGCGCCAACCTTGGAAAATGTAGCCGCAGGTGTTTATCCGCATTGGGCGGAGGGCGTGGTGTTATATCGCACGTATAAATCGGGAGATCCACTTTGGTCGCTTAAAATTAAGTTACTCAAAACATTTGCGGATGATTTGGGCAGTCCTAGCGTAGCGAATGCCGTAAATACAACTCAAGCTTGGGGTAAAACGGGGATTTTTGCGACCACCGCTGATCCACGCGGCTTTGTCGCCAGAGTACCTTTTGATAATACCAATCCTGTCGTGCCGTTTACACATAAAGTCAGTGGATTGACACACACTGAAATCGTCCCTGTGGCAGATGCAGCGGCAACCGCTGGTCTCGCCATTCAGTTAAAGTAGGTCAGCTCTCAATTACCTGCCGACACGGCAGCGTATCTCCGAAGCGCATGACACATCGAGGTGTCATGCGCTTTTTTAATGCTAAATAGGTCTTCCAACTTAAAGCGGGACATAAAAATAGCCAAGGCGTGTGTTACGCCTAAAGACACAGTAACACTGGAGTCCGATAGCTTTAGAGGCAGTGAAAGTATTATGATTTTAGTCTCCCCCCTTTGAAAAAGGCGGGGCTAGAGGCATTTTCAACACAACCATTTTTTAATAGCCTTTTTCTTAACTTAATGGCAGTGAGCCCTTTTGATACAAACGGAAGCAATTTTTGCCGGCGTGTTTAGCGGTATACATAGCCTGATCCGCCTTTCTCAGCAAAGTCTCATGGTCATGTCCGTGCACTGGAAACAAACTGACTCCGATGCTCGCCCCAACAAAAGAAGAATGATGATTAATTTGTATAGGCGCTGATACACAGGTGATTAATCTATCCAGCATGGCAAGATACTCTTCTTGTTGATTAATGCCATTTAATAAAATTGCAAATTCGTCCCCGCCTAAACGTGCCACTGTATCGCCCGCCCGAATTGTCCGACTAATACGATGACCGACTTCGATTAATACCCAATCGCCGGCTTCGTGTCCCAGTTCATCATTTATCGGCTTGAAGCCATCTAAATCCAAATAGCAGACACACAGCATTTCGTTATTGCGCTGAGCTTGAGCAATGCTTTGCTGCATTCGGTCAGCTAATAATAAGCGGTTAGGCAGCCCGGTTAGCGCGTCGTGATGGGCAATACTCTCTAATTGCTGCTGATGTTCTTTGATATAAGTAATGTCAGAAGAAATGGCTAGGTAATGGATAATCTCATTATTTTCGTTAGTGATGGTGGAAACTGTTAGCAAAACGGCATAGACCTCACCGGATTTCTTGCGATTCCAAAGCTCGCCACTCCATGAGCCTTGATCATGAATAGTTTTCCACATGGCAGCATAGAAATCGTGATTTTGATGACCTGACTGTAATATCCTAGGATTTTTACCAAGAACTTCGTCACGCTCATAACCGGTTATTTGGGTAAATGCCTTATTCACATCGACAATATTGCGATTGGCATCCGTAATAATGATGGATTCTTGTGCAAAATCAAAAACATGTGCCGCCAAACGAAGATCTTCTTCGATCTTTTTTAACTCCGTGATATCTGAAAGAATGCCATTCCACAGCGTATCCCCATTATCTTGTCGTTGTAG
This sequence comes from uncultured Methylococcaceae bacterium, assembly GCA_903945375.1. GTDB lineage: Bacteria > Pseudomonadota > Gammaproteobacteria > Methylococcales > Methylomonadaceae > Methylovulum. Next base: position 6,674 of record CAJAVP010000057.1, read on the forward strand.
CGTCGCATGATTTCTTATCCATTTAAGCTGCCCTGAACGGGTTTGCACGCGATACTCATGATCCCAGCTCTCCATATTTTTCTGAGCGATAATCAATGAGCGTTGGTAGCTAGGCAAGTCATCCGGCACGATGAGATCGGTGATGGTGTGCGGATTGTGATAAACATCGGCAACGGGGATCATAAACAACAATTCAACGCCTTTACTAATAAAAACATAATTGCCATTACCCTCGCTGTTTAGAATAAGTTGATAAACAACCCCAGGAACCGCTGCGGTCATATCAATGAGTTGCTGCTGAGTACTGAGAGCCAATTGCTCGGCAAGTACGCGTTCAGTAATATCATGAACAGTCCCTATCATCCGGAACGCCTTGCCGTTGTCATCACGTTGCACTTTACCTTGAGCATGAACCGTGCGAATACCTTTGGATTTAGATATCACTCGATGCTCAACATCATAAGGCAAATCATTTTTGATTGCGGCGTTAATGGTGACTAAAACCTTACCCAGATCATCAGGATGAACAGATTGCTGAAACACAGCAAAACTGGGTGGTATGGATTTATTATCCGGCACATAAATTTCTGCGGCCTCATCCGACCAAGTGGCAGATCCATCAATAATATTCCAATCCCAACTACCCAGATGAGCGATATGTTGTGCTTCATTAAGCATTTCCTGGCTTTTTAATAACTCAACCTGAATAGCTCGAATTGCATCGACGTCAACACACGAGCCAATGTAACCCACAAACTCGCCCTTATTATCGAAGCGCGGCATACCATGATCATGAATCCAGCGATATTCGCCGCTATGATGTTTTAAGCGATATTCCATACTAAAGGCTTGGCGGAGATCAAAATTTTGTACGTAATAATCTAAACATCGCTGAAAATCTTCTGGGTGTACGCCCTCAGCCCAACCATTACCATACTCTTCTTCCATGCTGCGACCGGTAAAATCCAGCCAACCTTGACTAAACCAGTAACGGAGTTTGTCTGTTCCAGCCAGCCAGATTAATAGTGGAGCGGCGTTGGCGATATTCCGAAAGCGTTGTTCACTTTCTTTTAGAATTTCCTCATTTTGTTTAAACTCGGTGATATCGCTGTGTGCAATGACCGCACCTTGATTGTCAAAGTTTAAAGGGGTGACCTTCATTTTGAACCAGAGAATTTGCTTAGGGGTTTCGCAAGGGTATTCCAACGCGAAACTGGGTAATTGCTTATCTAATACGGCTTTAATACCGTTATAAACATCTTTTTGAATACTCTCTTCATCGGCTAACGAGCTCGTGTTACAGGTATCCAAATAATTGATACCAACACTACAAACATCCGATTTTTCATTGGATTGAAAGCCGTTGTCACGCATAAACTGTTGCCAAGACTGGTTGACCATAGTGATGAAGCCCTTGTGATCAATCACCGCGATTTCATCCGACACCGAGTCCAAGATAGCGCGGACAAACGCTTGACTTTCTTTTAAGGAATTATTAGCAGCCTCGGCGGCTAATATGGCGTTTTGCCGTTCTCTTATGTACAACGATAAGATTAACCCCGCTATTGTAAGAATTAATATATAAAACCAGAAATTCAATAAATGCGTATTTTCAAAATCGTTGGCAAAAAATCCAAAATCGTGCGTGATACCATTAAGCGCTTGACCAGCGGTTAAGACAATAACGAGACTAACCCCATGCCGACCAAAACGAACCGCCGCCCATGATAAAAAGGGGAAAACCCAATAACCGCGAACAAACACCATAAAAGTGTCGGCAAACAAATTTTGGAAAAGTATTTGATTAACTAAAGCCAGCAAACAAAAACAAGCTAGCATTTCCAGAAATCGATATTTGACAAACCAACTGCGTGGCCATTTATGCCAAATTAAAAGTAATGGTGTGATTAGAATAATACCTAGGACATCGCCTTGCCACCAGTTCACTATGGCGGATATCAGCACTGAACTTGGAATGATGTTAAACCCGTACAACGCTAAACTGCCAAGCGTTGCAGCAACGGTGGCCGCCAGACCGCCAACAACGTTGAGACAAATATAATCGTGAAGCGAATCAAGGGAAGGTTTGAAATGGCGACAATGAGCCAGTAACCAATATCCCGCTAAAGACTCTAAGGTATTACCGCCAGCAATACTGATTGAAAGCCCGAGTGAATTATCCACCCAAAGATTGGCACCTAAAGCACCTAAAAAAACACCAACAGAATAATGTTTGCCATAAAGAAGTAATGCTGCCAATGCCAGTCCACTCGGTGGCCAGACTAAACTGACGTTACCATTGTGTAGAGAAAAATTAGCAAGGGAAATTTCAGCAAGTAAGGCGTAAGTAACCGCCAACAGCAGTGTTTTAAATCCTACTGAAATAAGTGTATCAATTTGAATGTTTTTTAATACGGTAGAACGCTGAACCATTAGATTCTCTTAACAACCGATACTTCATTAGAGACATTGCTGAGACAGACAGAGACTGTGTAGAAATAGACAGAAAACCTATTCTTTAAACTTCCACGTTGGCCAAACAAAGTAATTAAAACTGTAAGGATATTAACAACCTGAACTCATGTATGGAGCTATTTTGGCAGCATTATTCCAAAAAATAAAGTAATTACAGCATTTTCAAGTTCTCTTAATAATAAGCCGGAGTAAAACAGTCGCGTAGAGCGGATAAGCGATAGCGCCATCCGCCAATGATCGTTAAGGTGAGGCGCTAACGCTTATGTACCCTACCGAGCTGTAAGCAAAGCTTGCACGCCAGTCGCACACCGTTGTTCACTTTATGTGATGCTCGCTCCTTACTGACACAATCTGAAATCGCTGTTATTGCGTCTTTTAATTTGCTCAGCAAGCACCTTAGCCATGTCATGAAAATTATCACTGTCCCCGTAAAACCAGTCTGCATTGGAGACAACTTGCCCGGCTTGATTAGGGTTAAGCTGCCAGTGCTCTGCGAGTTGTCTCACTTGTACTGCCATATTTTCAAGCTCAAAATTTTCAAAATAATGTAAGTTTTCATGACTTATCGCCGGCTTTGCCTGACCGAAGTGGTTACTTAAAACCAGCACGCCAGCGGCTGCCATTTCCGTTGCCGCTATACAAGGTCGATGCGATATCATCAATGCCAAACCTAACGCCGCCTTAGATGCTAATAGCGCGTATTGTTGTTCTGAATATTGCCCCACATACTCAATACTGGCATTAAATTTGAACACATTTTGATTGGCGCCACCCAACACGATAAATCGCCAGTCCGACCAAAAATCAGGCTCAGCATCAACCATGTATTGCACTAATGCATCAAGTAAAGCCCCGCCTCGTCTAGCATCGTTGGTATTGACATGAATAAGCACTATTTTTTCTTTGGGCGTTAGCGGCTTGAGCGCCTTTTTAAAACGTGGATTAATAGTAGGATAAGTCACTAATCCCTCGCTAAAAAAACCATTCGCTTTAAAATAATCCGCCACAGCAGGGCCATTAAATACCGGAATTGTTTGCTCGGGAGAACGAAAGGTCTGTTCCGCTAAGGCAAATTGGCTAGAGCCTGAGACACCGCCAAATTCGGTATCTTGAATTAGATACACAAAAGCCCGTTGCTGCGGACTAAATAATTGATCTTGTTGTTTGAGTAAATCCAGCGTGTGCCATGCTGTTTGCCAAGCTGTTGCAACAAAAATATCGTGAGCACGAACAAAAAATGGAAAACGAAAGCGTTGTGCCGCATCAGCAATAGTATCCATGCCGCTAACATCAGCATCATGTAAAGCAGCGAGTAAATAATTGTGCGGTAAGGGAAATTGATGATCAGGGGTCACGTCCGTGGTAATAATCCGCGCGTCGTAAGCACTGCCTAAGCATTCACGCAACGCATTGAATAAAGTCAGTGTGGTATCAATGTCCGAGGTATTGCCATAGTTAGCTTTTAATGCAGGTACCAATAAATTAATTCTCGGCTTTGTTATCAAACTTGGACGCGCTAAAAATCGGGTACATTGGCTAAAATGGCGGCGCAGCCCACCTAGCTCTCGATGAGTCGGAAAGAATCGGTTGGCAAGCTGATGAGCCGTTCTAGGTTCGTTTTGTAAATCAGCAACCGCTTGCTCGGCGGCACTGCCACTGACGTTACGACCGACCACCCAAGCATAACCCGCCGCTTCCACAAAATAATAAAAACTCCGTTCAATCGCATGAGCTAAGGTATTATCGGTTTGCCCTTGCTCTGCTTCAAAATGATAAGGACGCAGGTTTAGGGCTAATAAAGGTTTTAGAGCTTCACTCTTAAACCAAAACATAGAACCCGAAGGAAAATCTAACAAATGCTCCTTACTCAGCTCTTCACCACGCAATTCCAGTAATTTTTTGACCGTAGAAAAATTGCCCGTCCACTGAATTAACGAGCGAATCGGCTCGTAATGATCCGGCGCATAAGCCCCAACACGCTCGTCAGACAACACACTGAGGATGTTCCTTACCAGCATTTCACTGCCTAAATTACCGGAAATCAAGTGTTGTCGCCATGCATCAGCAAAATGACTATCAAAATGACTGGATTGTTTAGAATGAATATGGACGCCATACTCAACCTCCTGAATACGATCGCGAAAACCACAAATCATGGTCGCGATATCACGTCCGCGATTTGGCAAGATACGAATTTCTACCGGATGTTTGGAATATTTTTTACAAGCCTTATCGATAAACTGACGCTTTACCAGAGAATCGGTGCTAATGTAAATCGTACAGTCGCCGGGTATGTGATTACTGGCGCGCAACATTTCCTCACATAGTTCTGGATAAAAAACATGTGCAAATACACCTATCCGACGCGGTTCATTGGATTTTGTCGCCAAAAGGGGTAATAAGCGATCATCCGGAATGGATAAGGCGATACGATTGCTTGGAAGTTTTTTGTGGGGTGCGTGATCTTTATCATCGGGGGCACGACAACTAAAGCCATTGTGCCATCCATGGACTAAATAGTGCTGCAAAGGAATACAGCCATGCGCTTTAGGATTTTGTTCCAGATAATACTTAGCATCAAATAAGGGATGAACGGCTTGATGATTTTTCCAACCGCTCTCCAGATAATGTATTAAAGCATCAGTCTGGCTTGTTTTAGCCTCTTGGCACTGTTGATAGTAATACGTTTTTGAAAATAAGGGATTAGGATCAATATGCGCTTGCCAACCGCGTGCCAAATAATCAACAAGCGCATTCTGTGGTAAGGCTTCTCCCATTTGTTCGCGATAAAACGCCACATCAAATAATGGATGTGAACTAATGGCGTGCTTGGATAACAGAAAATCTTGTAACGGCGATTGGTTTGCGTCGTGGACATTAAAGCCGGTTTGCATCGCGTAATAAATGGGATCAAACAAACGATGAGGTTGATAATTTTCGCGCCAGCCAACATGGATATAATGGGATAACGGATCCGGTTCTATTCGACATTTATCGGCGTAGGTTTTCAGATAATAAGCACTATCAAACAAAGGATTGGGATTACAACCCATACGCCAACCTTCATTCAGATAATGATAAAAAGGATCAACTTGAGCTGCGTTATCTGCCAAATACTGTTGCTCATACCAATGCGTCCAAAATAGCGGATGGGGCTGATAAGCTAATCGCCACCCCTGATTAAGATAATGAAACAGAGGCTGAGCATTTGGCTGTTGATCTTTCAGATACGTTTGATAATACCACGGTGCATCAAACAACGGATGCGGCGAAAGCAAAGCCGCACTTCCTTCGGCTATAAAGTGCTGTAAAGGCTCAGCGACCTGTGGATTATTGACACGATACCACGCTACATTGAAATATGATGATGGGGAGCGATTTAACTTCCAGCCAATATTCAAATAATGACTCAGCAATGACTCTGAATGACCACAACCGTCATGATTTGGCTGGGTTTGTTGATAAAACTCAGGGTCAAATAAAAGTGCCATTTTTTGTCCCTGTTGAGTCGTTTGAAGTGATGACAGATAAACCGGCACGTCACCTGACTCGGGTACAAAAGAATACGTTTGATCATTGAATCTAAGTTCTACGCTTTGCTGGCGATGTCCGGCAGGGAGTTTAGCTAAGACATACTGTTGCCAGTTTAGATTTTGCGCGTAACGGCACAACTCGCGTGCACCTTGTGAAAACGGAGTCCAAGCGTGACTTGACTGACCCTCATCTTCAACTCCAAAAAATAAATGCGCGATAAACAAAAAGCTGTCCGCTATCGAACTGCCGGAGTGAGCGCCTAATCTCACTGTCAATCTCGCATGGGTTGCGTTAGCAGGTGCTTGACAAGACCATTCTTGATAGTGGTAATGACTAATGACATCTCCCCCCATAAGCGTTTCAGAATGAGGGATAGTGAACGTTTCGCTGTTGAGCTTCTGTTCTCCAGCATCAAAAAAATCAACAACGACCCTGCCGTCAGCGCGATGTGTACCAAAAAATCCCGCGACTCGGTACGTTAATGGGCAATTTAGAACAATTGGGATTGCATCCTTATAACGTAAACTTGGGCGCGGTGCTTCAGCTGGCGCGTAAAGATAAGCCGTATGACCACCGCTGAGCTGCCATTTTTCAGAAAAATCCACGCCAACACTAGCGGGTATTGCCACATCCGCTTGCCAAGCTACGCACTCACTACCACTTATGTCGCTAAAATCCGCATTACACAATAGATTTTGCCCGTGTAAAGCCTGTGCAAAAAACCTTTCTCGATCATCCAAGCACAGGAATTTAAGCGGCTCACCGGCATGTTCCCCTTCCACCTCTGTTGTAGAGGGATTACGGGTCGATAAACAATAAATATAAGCGGCGTTTAAGCCAACTATTTGCTCGGAGGTTGAATGTTTTTCAGGATTCATGAAATTTGCCATTTTGAGTTTCCCATACGCGACTTGAAACTAAAAAAATTCGTAATTCGCAATCATAGCAGAACAAAACCATTGACTCCGGCTTCGCTTAGCCGGTGGTATCGTAAATATCTAAATTAGGGATTAAGCTAATTGAGCAATCATCCAAACGCTTAGATAGAAAATGCTTTAAGTGCATCATTAATCTGCTGTTTGGCATTATGCAGTAAATTTAATGAAAGTTCAGGGGATAAGGAATAATCCTTCAATTTACTCGCTGCGGGGATCGAGGAGATAATTGGCAAATTGGTTTTGTCCGAATTGCCGATTTCACTGTGTAGGCGTGAAAGTACCACAATATCTGTTAGATTCAATTCCTTACTGGTGTTTTGATACCAATCGCCAGAGTAAACTGGGATCTTTATAAACTCATCCGGAAACCCCCAATCGGTCAGAATTTTGCAGCCGATAGGGCCTTTCACGCAGGCCATAATTTCGACCAAATCTGTTTCGGTGTAATAATCTTTAGGCAGTTTGTCTGCAAAATATAGAAAAGGCACAGAACCTAAATCACAAATAAGACCGGCCAATAAGGCTTCTTCTGGATTGGCTTGTTTTGTTATTTTAGCCAACACAAAGCTGATGGTAGAAATATAAACACTTTGCTTCCACACTTTATCTAAATGTTTTCTAATTTGCGGCGAATGACTTTTAAAAATTTGGTGAATACTCAAGCTAATAACCAAATTTCGTGTCGCGTTCAAGCCAATACGACCAATCGCATCTTGGCAAGATTTGACCGGTGTCGGACAAACATAGAGTGGACAATTGGCAACCTCAACGAGTTTGGCAGACATAACCGGATCTAACTGAATGATTTTAGCGGCATCATTGATACCTACATCTTGTTGAATTGCATTACGTAATTTAATAGCAACATCGGGCAACGTGGGAATCTCAAGTTTTTCCGTCACGTAATAGTCGGCAAAAGATTGCAATAGCGGGTTATCGACTAATTCATCGGGGATAACTAATTGAGCAAAATGTGTTGGCAAGACACTTCTGCCCGCCATAATTTTTTCAGAAACACGCAAGATACTCACATCGGTTTCAGCAGTAGCCGTTGTCGTATGTTTAGCACCGCTGGAGAGAGGAAATCTTGATTTAGCGGTTCCGTCTACAATTTCATAATAATTACCAACGTCATCAGAAAGTGAAATAACGCCATTAAGAAGATACAAAGCGGATTGAGTCGATTCACCTAGGCTAAACAGAACTGAGCCTTTAGGATACATCTCTGATTTTAAATCGGTGGAAAAGGCTTCTAACTTTTCTTGACTGAAATTTCTAATGGGAATAAGTTCTCGCAACTTTTCTACGGTAATTGGTTCAGACTTTACAGTAGGCGAGTTACTGACAGTATCCACAGTTTTTTTGGATTTTAGTAAACTTGATAAAAGAGACATGGTTCATCCTAAACGATTAGGGATTAAATGACTGGTACAAACAGCTGCATAACACAAGGCTGATCCAGGCTTCAGAATTATCCGTTAATTATAGTGCCTAAAGCTGTTATGGGACGATTTTTATTACTAATCCAGTCACTCCAAGATCCTGCGTATAATTTAGAATCTGATAAACCCGCATATTCCATGGCTAACACATTATGGCAGGCCGTCACCCCCGAACCGCAATAATGCACGACTTGCTCAGCAGAATGATTGCTGATTAATTGCTTAAATTGCTGTTTAAGCTGTGCAGCGGGCAACAATAAGCCATTAGGCGCTAAATTATTTTGTATAGGTCGATTTAACGCAGAAGGAATATGTCCAGCAACCGGATCGATGGGTTCTTGAATGCCCTGATAACGTTCAGGTGTTCGCGCATCAAGCAGACAAATCGTCTTGCGTGAAAGACCGGCTTGAACATCAGTAGCCGTTAGCCAGTGCGCCTGATTAAGGTAAGCTCGAAAATCAGCGGCTTTAATACGTGGCAAACGTGTTGTCATGGGCAGCCCTAAACGCCGCCAATGTGTTAAGCCTCCGTCTAAAACCGCCACATGATCGTGTCCCAAACAACGCAATAGCCACCATAAACGTCCCGCAAACGCCCCATTCATATCGTCATAAACGACCACTTGACTGCGCGAATGAATTCCCCAAGCACCTAATTTTTCAGACAACGCTTTAAAATTAGGCAAGGGATGACGACCCGTTAAACTGCCCAACATTGACGATAAATCGTTATTTAAATGGGCATATCGCGCCTGCGGAAGATGCCCTTGCCGATAAGCAAGCTCACCACTTTGAAGATTAGAGAGTGAAAAACGGCAATCCATAATGACCCAATCCGGATTAGCTAGGTTTTGATGTAGTGTTTCAGCAGTGATTATCGTGGTATAGCGCATGGTTTAAATCTCTAAAATGATTTTACCGATATGACGACCGCTTTCCATTAAATCATGGGCAAGTGCCGCCTCGTTAAGTTTGAATGTTGAATGGATAATAGGCTTAATTTGCCCAGTTGCCACTAATGGCCAGACATGCTGATAAAGTTTAGCTGCAATCTGGGCTTTAAACGCGTCATCCCGAGCTCTTAAGGTTGAGCCCGTCAGCGTGATACGTTTCAGTAATAAGGGTAATAAATTGATGTCCGCTTTAACGCCGCGTTGTAAAGCAATGTGTATTAACCGCGCATCAAAAGCCATACATTTTATGTTGCGGGGTAGATAATCCCCACCGATCATATCCAAAATAACATCAACCCCTTGCGCGTTAGTGAGTTGTTGAATCACCGCCACAAAATCCTGTACACGGTAATTGATCGCCGCATCCGCGCCCAATGCCAGACAAAACTGACATTTTTCGTCAGAACCTGCGGTGACAAAAACCTTAGCCCCAAAGGCTTTAGCTAATTGAATCGCGGTCGTCCCAATACCGCTACTGCCGCCATGAATCAAAACCGTTTCATCGGGCAACAAACCGGCACGATCGAAAAGAGTGCTCCACACCGTAAAAAAAGTTTCCGGCAAACCCGCCGCCTCAATAAACGAGCAATAGGTCGGAATGGGCAAACATAACGTGGCACTCGCTAAACAATAGTCAGCATAACCGCCGCCAGTGACCAAAGCACACACCGAATCACCTAGGCTTAAATGGCTGACCGCCGAGCCCAAAGCGCAAATAACACCGGCCACTTCCAAACCCGGAATATCCGATGCCAAAGGTGGAGGCGGATAAAGTCCCAAACGTTGCATTACATCAGGACGATTGACTCCCGCCGCAACGACCTTGATCAAAACCTGATTAGCTGCTGGTTGCAGCATCGCACGTTCAGCCAGTTTTAAAGCCTGATTATTAATTTCAATAACACGCATAGCGTCGATTGGGGTCAGTAGTATTCAGGAAAATAGGAGATGGGTTATTATATGCGCTGAGTATTTTGATAAACAATGTATCAATTAGGATAAAAGTCATGGTTCGTGTAGGAATTGTAGGTGGAACAGGTTATACCGGAGTCGAGTTATTACGGATTTTGGCAAGACATCCAAAGGTAGATATTGCAATCGTCACCTCGCGCACTGATGCCGGTAAACGGGTCGATGCCATTTATCCCAGTTTACGCAACGTAATTGATCTGGAATTTTGCCTACCAGACGGCGACACCTTAGCACAATGTGACGCGGTATTTTTTGCCACACCTAATGGCACCGCCATGCTAATGGCAGAAGAGCTGTTAGCACGGGGCGTTAAAGTCATTGACCTTTCGGCTGATTTTAGATTGCAGGATGCTCAACAATGGAGTCACTGGTACAGCCTAGAACACGCCTGCCCCGAGTTGATTAAACACGCGGTTTATGGATTACCAGAAGTTAATCGCCAGGCTATTAAACAAGCGCAATTAATCGCCTGCCCGGGCTGCTATCCAACCGCCGTACAACTGGGTTTTTTACCTTTAATTGAAAATGGCTTAATTAATCTCAACAGTTTGATTGCCGATGTTAAATCCGGAGTCAGTGGTGCCGGTCGCAAAGCCGAACTCGCCAGCTTAATGAGCGAGACCGGCGAAAGCCTTAAAGCCTATGCCGTAGGCGGACACCGGCATTTACCCGAAATTTGCCAAGGTTTACAACACATCGCAGGACAAACAGTCGGGCTCACGTTTGTACCGCATCTAACACCCATGATTCGCGGTATTCATGCGACGCTATACGGGCAATTACTGGCGGATAGCCACGACATCCAAGCCCTATATGAGCGACATTATCAACATGAAACCTTTGTTGATGTGTTACCCCAAGGCTCACATCCTGATACGCGCAATGTTCGAGGCAGTAATCAATGCCAGATAGCCATTCATCAACCCCAAGGCGGACAAACCATCGTTGTCTTATCCGTCATCGACAATCTAGTCAAAGGAGCGGCTGGTCAAGCGGTACAGTGCATGAATTTATTATTTAATTTCAACGAATCAGAAGCCTTGCAAACTTTAGCACTCTATCCTTAACTCACAGTGTTCTCTTTGCTTCGAGTCGCCGGCTAAGTGATTGGTTTTTAGGCTCTTAGAGGGCTTTTATGCGTGTTTAAGCAGTCAAAGCGAGTAGCGAAAAAATCATGAGCTTAGGCGTAAAGAGGTCTAAAAAATTGACTGGTCAATGTACAATCACTATTTTTACAACCCGATTGAGTTACCACCGCCATGACTGATCAAGAATTAAAAGACTTCGTTGCCAGCCTAGCTATCAATCATCAAACAATGGCTGAGGAGTTAGCGCTGACACATAAAGAAATTGATAGAGTTTTCAAAGAGACGGACAAAGCTATTAAAGAAACCTCTAAAGCTATCAAAGAAACCGATAAGGCCATCAAAGAACTGAGCAAGCAAATTGGCGGAATGGCCCATAAATTTGGCAGTTTTACCGAAGGCTTAGCGTTGCCCTCAATGACCAAAATTTTGTCTGAAAAATTTGGCATGACCACCATTAACCCCAGTGTGCGCGTTAGAGATAAAAACGGTAATGAGCAAGAAATCGATGTCTTAGCGTACACCAATGCTCAAATCAACACCGCCATTATCGTAGAAGTCAAAAGTCATCTGCGCGAAGAAGGCATTGAACAATTGCTAAAACAATGCCGTAGTTTCCGCGTGTTATTCCCAGAACTGGCGGACAAAAAGCTGTATGGCATTCTCGCCGCCGTCGATGCTAATCAACACCTGCAACAAAAAGTGTTAGCGCATGGTCTGTATTTTGCCAAAATCCATGATGAACAGTTTTCCTTGTGTGTACCCGAAGATTTTAAGCCATTTTGTTTTACTTCAAATTGATGAGCGGACACCAACACGCAGGTACAAACACCCCATGTCATAGCAGTGACTTTATATCTTTTTGAGATATGGAAAAGAAAAGCCGGTCATGCTGAGTATAATTATTGAAAAATAAGCCTATCTGTGACTAATTAGAAATGACAGTTGGTAGCTCCTCTTGCTCCTCATTAACCGTTTTTGATTTCTGATAACTATCAGCAATTTCACAACCATCAAGACTATCAATTGGTGTTTCCTTGCACACAATACCCGCATTGTTGACGGCGGCTTGGATGCTGGCGATTTGTTTATCTAATGCGTTGATATGATCTAACATTCGGTTGATAGCATAAGCAATCGGGTCTGGCATATCCATCGTTAATCCATAGGGGTCAAAATCCAGCTTACTGACGACCTCATCGAGTACCAGTGTTGGTTTTTTTTCCTTGGGATCGACAATATGTCCGGGAATCCCCACAACAGTCGCACCTGCTGGCACAGGTTTTAAAACGACCGAATTAGAGCCAACTCGTGCACCCTCACCAATATCAATAGGCCCTAATACCTTGGCGCCAGCACCAATGACGACACCATTGCCTAGCGTGGGATGACGCTTGCCTTTTTTCCACGTTGTGCCTCCTAAAGTAACGCCGTGATATAAGGTGCAATCGTCACCGATAACCGCCGTTTCGCCAATGACCACCCCCATGCCATGATCAATAAAAAAGCGTCTGCCAATTTCAGCTCCGGGATGGATTTCAATACCCGTCCACCATCGGCTGAGATAAGCAATAAAACGCGCCAACCAACGCCAATTAGCCTTCCAGCAATAATGACTCAAGCGATGCACGATAACCGCATGAACGCCAGGATAAGTCGTCAGCACTTCAAATACCGACTGAGCGGCTGGATCACGCTCAAACACACAAGCAATATCTTCCTTCAATCGACTTAACATGTTATTTACTCTTTTGGTGGTCTTGCGACATTCTTAAAATTCCTCGCAGTATATCCAATTCTTTAGTATCCAATTGAATGCGATTATAAATACGTCGCAAACGACGCATAATGGATTTAGATTTGCCAGGCTGCATAAAGCCAATGTCGATTAAGGCTTCATGCAAATGACCATAAAAAGACGCCATTTGCGCTCCGGTTGCTAAGGGACATTCACCTTTATCGCCAATGGGCATCGCCACTTCAGGCACATCATTGGTAGCCACAAATAGTTCATAACAAATAACTTGTACCGCCGCCGCAATATTCAAGGAGCTGTAATCGGCATTACAAGGAATACGCAACAAATAATGACATAAGTCCAGCTCATGATTTTTGAGCCCCGAATTTTCACGACCAAAAATAATGGCTACTGTCTGACGGGGCTCGGACAATACACACAGCTCAGCCGCTTGCCGTGGATTGACTTCTGGCCAGCTAATCGTTCGGCAACGTGCACTCGCCCCAATAACCAACTGACAATCGGCAATGGCTTCGGATAAGGTTTGACAAATAGCGGCTTTTGCCAAAATATCATCCGCCCCTGAAGCGCGGGCAGTGGCTTCAGCGCTAGGAAAAATTTTTGGTGCGACTAAGCATAAATTAGTCATTGTCATGTTTTTCATTGCCCGCGCAACCGCTCCTATGTTGCCGGGATGCGTGGTTTCAACCAACACAATTTTAATATGAGACAGCAAATCATCACCCTTATCGTGAAAAAATGGCAAAGTTTACCAAAAGATTTGCTATTCTATGTTTTTTAATCAGCTCTTTTAATGTCCGCACTATGCAACCCATGTTAAATACCGCCGTCCGCGCTGCTAGAAGCGCGGGCGACTTAATTCTTCGCTCATCCCTTAACGTTCAACACTTACGGATAGATCAAAAAGGTAAAAATGATTACGCCAGTGAAGTCGATCGAATGGCAGAACGCGAAATTATTTCAATTATTAGAACGGCTTATCCCGATCACGCGATTCTCGCCGAAGAAAGCGGCAGTCATCAAGGCAATGAATTTGTTTGGGTTATTGATCCCTTAGATGGCACAACCAATTTTTTACACGGTTTCCCTCAATATGCCGTTTCTATTGCCCTAAAATACAAAGGCAAATTAGAAGTGGCGGTTATTTATGATCCGTTGCGTGATGAGCTATTCACCGCTAAACGTGGCGGTGGCGCGATGCTTAATAGCCACCGACTGCGCGTAACGCAACAGCTGAGTCTAAAAGGCGCACTGATTGGCACGGGCTTTCCGTTTAAAACCGATCAACATTTAAACGCATACGTCAATATGTTTCGCAGTTTAACGATGGAATGCGCAGGTATTCGTCGTGCAGGTGCCGCTGCTCTGGACTTGGCTTATGTTGCGGCTGGACGATTGGATGGTTTCTGGGAAATCGGCATCATGGAATGGGATATGGCAGCCGGTATTTTGCTGATTAAAGAAGCGGGTGGCGTTGTAACCGACTTTTCCTTTAATGACAATTACTTAGAGTCCGGCAATGTCATTGCGGGTTGCCCCAAAATGCACCAGCTCATGTATCAGCTGATTGAGCCGCATGTCACTGATAGTTTGAAATAGAGCGCCTGAACTGAGAGCCGCTCTTTGCTTAAGAGAGGCTCTCAAGGATTACGGTTTAAACAAGCAAATCTGTTGTGGTGATTTGATTAACACCCGTTAAATGGACTGAAAATTCTGCTGTCGCATCGGCATCGGTGCTGCCAGACAAAATGTGTGTGGCCGGATCAAAACGCAGTTGTCCCGTAGCATCGGTCGCACTAAACGCTCGATTACCTACAAATACGAAAGCATCATTGATTGTTGCATTAACTGAATTTGCATCGATAGACGATAAATCAATCTTATCTTGCTTGGAAACAAAATCTTTAATAGAGTCACGCAAATAACTGGTTTCACCTAAAAATTGAAACGTATCACTACCGCTACCACCGATTAACTGATCGACCCCCACATCACTGACCAAAATATCGTTGCCATTACCACCTTGCAACTGGTCGTTACCTAATCCGCCAGTTAAGGTATCATTACCATCGCCACCGCTCAGTTTATCCGTACCGTCGCCGCCATTCACTTTATCGTTACCAGCATCTCCATTGACGCTATCATTGCCAATACCGCCATCTAAGCTATCATTGCCATTACCGCCAGACAGCTTATCGGTGCCAGAATCGCCATTGACGCTATCATTATCATCACCGCTGCTTAAATTGTCGTTACCTGCGCCGCCAAACAGGCTATCTCGCCCAAAGCCACCATTTAACTTATCGTTATTATCACCACCGTCCAGAGAGTCATCACCGTTACCGCCAAATAAGTTATCTCTACCTATTCCACCGCTCAGAAAATCGTCATCTTCTCCACCATCAAGGAGGTCGTCACCACTACCGCCATCTATCTTATCGATACCCAAGCCGCCTTTGATATCATCATTACCATCCACGCCGCCACTCAGAAGATCGTTACCGTCTCCGCCATCTAGGCTATCGTTACCGCTACCTCCGTCCATACGATCGAGGCCCAAGCCGCCTTTCATATCATCATTACCTTCGCCACCATCTAGCTGATCATCACCATCACCGCCATCTAGGCCATCATTTCCCAAACCACCCTTGATGTCGTCATCACCATCGCCACCACTTTCGTGATCATCACCATTACCGCCATCCATATGGTCATTGCCTAAGCCGCCAATTAACTGGTCGTCATTATCACCACCCGTGTAATGCTCGTTATCATCACTATCATCGCTATCATCGTTAATCGCTTGATTTAATGCTTGTTTAATACTCATGTTCATATTCCTAAAAAGTTAATCATTAATAATGTCAAAATGGGGTAAAAATCCGTGTATTATTTAATACAGCTAGCCGCAGGCGCTAAGCTGACGATGCGAGCGGCTTGTAAGCCTTCGTAATTCAACTTGATCCCGCACGGAACCGCCGTAGCACTTAAGTTGATATTTTTCTGCCAATAGCCATTTGCGGCTGGAGTCAGTTTAACTGGAGGACTAATCACAATACCCGTGCTACTGGTCAGACTCATCGTTAATTTTGCCATCGCAGCGGCTCGCTGTTGAGCAGTTAAGTTACTTTTGTATACCACTTTTCCGGCCAGCGTTAGGACATTGTTTTTCCATTGCGCCCCTTGCAAAGCAAATTGACTCACATTCTTGGTCGCACTGGTACGTGCAGGCCAGACCTGAATAGTCGCGTTCACGGTATTAGAGCTTAATGTTCTGCCGGCTCCCGTTTCTTTTACATAAAACGATACAGGTAATACTTTATTTGCCTGTGCAGCACTCGGTGTAAAGGTGAAATTGATAGTTGGGATGTTATTGCTAAGGTAGACTTTCGATACCGTATAGGCCTGTGGTGCAGAGCCGTGTAAATCAAACGTATCATTTTCTGAGTCTGTGACTTGCAGCGGGATGGTCAGCGGCATCTCACCGACGGTGATATCCCATTTGGTGTTGATGGGGTGTAAAAAGGGCTTTGTATCCGGTGTCGTGGTTGTAGGATGAAGAAATGCAGTCAGTCCAGCAATAAAACCTTGTGGCGATTGGGTGGCGGCAATAACCCCTGGCTTAAATCCATTGCCTAAATTGTCATTATGGCAGGAGGTACAACCGGCGGCTCCAGTAGGTTGTACATATTCAGGACGAGCCAATACATCAAGGCTCATTACCATTGCAGTGGTCGTAAACAGTGTAGTAAGCAGCAAATTTTTATTCATAATTTATTTCCGATAGTTAGGATGAGTGTCGTTAATAAACCCCGTATTTTTAAATAGCGGGCGTTGGTCTATTGATAAAATGTTTACAATCAATTCATGCTCAGTAACAGCGCTAAGCGTTCGAAGCATAATAAAGCAGCATCCATGCCAATATGAAAAAACAACATAACAAACTGATTTAATAACACATTAAAACTTTATAAAGCCCTATAATGTCAACTACCATTTTCAAGCTGCAATTTTTGTCAGTGAATTCGAGTATTTTTCAGCAAATATTGCGTGAGAACACAGATTATATGTACCCGTCTAGTCACATAATACTACCTAGCAAACTTGTAGGTCATTCTAGTTTTTGATACATTCACACGACTATCCCTACGCCATATTCACCCGCAACCTAACTGATAAAATTTAACCATGTCGAACGTATTGGCAGCCAAAACTGCCGTCACCTGCGAAAGCTGTAACCTCGATAAATTATGTATCCCTAAAGGCTTAACTCGGGCAGATATTGGCGATCTCAAACTGCTGGTCAATAGAAACAACTTACGCAAAAAAGGTGAAGTTATTTATCATGCTGGAAGTCCATTTAGAGGTATTGTTGCGCTGCGCTCAGGCAGTGCAAAATTAGTGAGTTTCGATCGAGATGGCAATGAAATTATTATTGACTTTATTTTACCCGGCGAACTATTGGGCTTTGATGGTGTCGCCTCTCAAATTCATAATTGCTCAGCTGTCGCCTTAGAAACCGTCAATTTTTGCCATTTACCTAGCCGACAAATTGAGGCCCTGAGCGTTAATAACTCTGCTTTTCAACAGATTTTACTGCAACGATCCTGTGATCAATTTGATGTCCAAATTCAACGATTGATGTTAAACCGCCGTACCGCTGAAGAGCGCGTTGCCTTTTTTATCCTGCACATTTCCGAGCGCCTAAAGGCACGCGGTTATTCAGAGTCTGAGTTTAGATTAAGCATGTCGCGCGAAGACATTGGCAACCACTTAGGCATTGCCCATGAAACAGTTAGTCGAATCGTTAAATCTTTTCAAGCAATTGAAATTATTGACATCAAAGCAAAACAACTGAAAATAATAGACAAAAAAAAGCTGTTTAGTTATTTAGACAAACCCAACTAAACAGCTTGAAGAAGGAGAGAGATTTAAAAATGACAACTTAAAGCGTTGCTTTGCTAGGTTTTCAAAGACTTTCTAAAGACGAATTTAACATCAATTGTAGTCATGATGTGGCTTGTATAACTAATAAGCCCTTTAACTCACCTTATTTGAAAACCAACTCAGCAACAAGACCGACAACACTCAATCTGCTTTACCGACTGCGTTGGCGTAGGTCTATTAAACCAAAAAGGATGAAAAAAAAATTGAGCTGCATCAATTTAAATGGCATTGGTTAGCCATAATGACAAAGTAATCGCTTTTTGCTCAGCAACCGCCCCAATTTACTCGGCATTCACGATAGCGTAACGGTTTTTACCCCGATGTTTAGCGACATACATCGCCTCATCCGCGCTAGCCAACAAGGCATCTGCATCCTGAGCGTGTTGCGGGAATACACTAACACCAATACTGACACCCACTGAACAACTGTGCTGATCGATAAGAATAGGCTGGGCAATAACCGTTAATAATCGATCCAGTAAAGAATGAAACGCATCTTTTTGCTCTTGACCCAGCAATAACACGACAAACTCATCACCTCCCAAACGTGCCACGGTATCCATCTGGCGCACGGTTGCACTCAAGCGCTTGGCAATTTCAATGAGGACTACGTCGCCTGCATGGTGACCTAAGTTATCGTTAATTGCTTTAAATCCATCTAAATCCAAATAACACACCGCCACCATTAAATGATTTCGTCTTGATGTTTCGATGGCTTGCTGCAAACGATCCTGTAATGACAGGCGATTGGGCAAGCCGGTTAATGCGTCATGTCGAGCCATATACTCAAGGGATTTTTGATGTTCTCGAATATGCGTAATTTCAGTCGATAGCGATATAAAATGGGTGATTTTATCTTGGTCATTTTTGATGGCGGCAATATTGAGTACCGCCGCATAAACTTCGCCTTCTTTAGTACGATTCCAAACCTCACCCTTCCAAGATCCCTGCTCTAATATGGTTTGCCACATCTTTTGATAAAACCCAGTATCTTGATAACCTGAGCTTAAAATACGCGGATTTTTGCCTACCACCTCTTCACGCGCATAGCCCGTACACGCAGTGAAAGCACTATTGACCTCAATAATGCTGCCACTGGCATCAGTAATCGTAATACTTTCACGGGTATGATCGAACACACTCGCCGACAAGCGTAACGCTTGTTCGGTTTGCTTACGCTGAGTAATATCTTCAGAAATAACGGCAAATTGATCGCAGGCTGGCGAGTAGGCGCAGATGGAATACCAACGCGCCAAATGTTTATCATAAATATCGATCTGACTTTCGATACCCGTATCTACAACATTCGCAAAATGCGCGATTAACTCATGTCCCCAGTCCGGCAAGATATGACTGGCATTTTTTCCTATAAAAAAATCTTTGGGCAGACCAATCATTTTTTCAAAAGCTGAGTTCACTTCCAGAAATTGATAGTCCACTATACGACCTTCCCCATTACGCAGGACTTTATGCAAGGAAAAAGCATTGCTCATGTGATTGAACAAGGATAACCATTGTCGCTTACTTTCAAACTCGGCCTTAAAGATTTGCTGAATTTCGGTCAGATCAGTTAGATTACACACCATGCCAATGAGCCGATTGCGCTTATCTTTAACTGGCGCAAAATCCATTTTTACTGGTATTAATTGACCTTTTTTTGTCCGTAAGAATTCTTCTCTTAAAGAAGTCCCGTCCTCAGATTCATCCCGTACATCTATTTCATCCAACGAGGGTAAAATTAAATAGGTACTCTGCCCTTTAATTTCAGCCAATAAATAACCTAACAGCCCTTCAAACGCGGGATTGACGTAATAAAATTTTTGCGAAGTATCAATCAGAATCGCCGGATTAGAGCTACTGTTGACCACTTCAAGCAACTGTCTTAATTCCCTCTCCTCGTGATCGCGCTCGCTAAGCACCATTCTAAAGCTCAAGCCCGCAACTAACAGACTGAACAGATAAAGCACCAGTTTTAGACCATAAGTCTGTGCCCAATCACTGCCAAAAAGTCCAATCCCCCTAACCCCGCCATAGAACGCTTGTACCCCTACAATAACAACAACGCACACCACACCTTGCCAACCTAATCGATAAGCGGCCCAAAACACAAATAAAAACAACCAATACGTTTGCGTGAACAAACCTATTGAATGCGGCAACCAGCCCACCAATAACACTTGCCCTATTAAAATCTGCAAAGCAAAACAACACAGGCTTTCAAATACCCGTTCACGGCCGTCCCAGTGTTGAGGCCAATGCCGCCACAGGATAATGAACGGAAAAAATAGCCCAAGACCTAGTGCCTCACCTCCCCAAGCTCCGAACCATGCCCCAATATCACCCTGATCCCATTGACCGAGCACTGGAATACTCGCACTGACAGCCATGATTGCACTGATTTGCAAATAGTAACGGGGCGTTCGTAAGGCATCGTGAGTGCTTTGGCATTTTGCCCAACAGGCATTTGCCAATAAGGCTTCTAGGGTATAAGTGCTAGCCAGTACAAAATTGACAGAAAATCCCAACTTCTCGATAGTACCCGCAATCAAGGCACCGACAAAAATAGTCGGCCACCATGATTGCCCTGCCACACACACCAAGGCCACACCCAATCCAGCGGCCCATCGGATACTGTGGAGATGACCATAAAATAGACTGGCATCATGCCATGTCAACTGACTGAGTAATACGTAACCGAAGAGCAATAATAAAAACCGTGCCAACGTCAGACTATGGGCAGCTATTTGTGTTAACCATAACGTGGGAGCATATATAGGCATTAGAAAGAATAATGACCGATGCGGGTCAAAACTCTATCCGCGTCTTCAGCTTGACTGTCGAGTACGCTCAAAATATCTAAAAACACATTAACTCTGTTATTGAGCAACAACACCATAAGCGTCACTGTTGAGATGGAATAGAATCGTTAACACCGCTGTTAAAAAGTAAGGTTAACTTTACCATTGCCCAATACAAAAAAATTGCACATTCGTCTCAAATATTAGGGTTTATGGTTGTCTATTTGTCTCAAACGTGCTGAATCGTTGACGCAATAGAATATATTATTATTCAATAAGATGCGTTTTAGTTCGTAGAAATTTCGGCATTCAGTCGCGTAGGTTGGGTTGCCTGCTGTTTGGCAATCCAACGATACGGAATAGTTGCGTTACGCTCGTTCCCAAGCAGAGCGTGGGAACGAGTCGTGACACATTAACTCTGTTATTGAGCAAAAACACCATAAGCGTCACTGTTGAGATGGAATAGAACGGTTAACACCGCTGTTAAAAATTAAAGTAACGTTACCATTGCCCAATACAAAAAAATTGCATTTTCGTCTCAAATATAAGGGCTTGTGATTGTCTATTTGTTTCAAACTTAATTAATCGCTACCGCATAATAATATTTTATTATTCAATAAGATATGACTTTAATTTGGCATTCAGTGGGGATTTAATTGGACTATCGGATGAGTCAGGGGATTATGGGTTAGCGTAAAACGCCCCTTGTGCTGAATACAGCATTAGCTGTATTCATGTCCCGTGTTGCGTGTCTAGCCTTTGATTGACCCTAAGGTTTTCAACCAGTTTTCGTAGCGGCGGTCTATCGCGAGGATGTCGCTGAAGTATTCTGTTTTTGCGAATAAGGCGTTGCGTCGCATTTCACCAGGTGTCATACCGAAGGCGGCACGGAATAATCGACTAAAATGGGCCTCATCACAGAAACCCACCGAGGCGGCGATAGCGGCAATACTGTATGAAGAAGCTTGGGTCAGAAGCTCTAGGCTGCGTTGTAAACGCTCTTGCCGGATATAGTAAGCAGGGCCACCTAGAGGTTCGAACAGGCGATACAGCGAGGCACGAGATAAGCCAAATCGACTGGCTAGAAATTGCGGCGTTAGATGGGTATCCGCGACGTGCTGACTGATATATTGACGAATCGTTTCCAAGGTCACCGCTTGGATGTCCGGACAATCATAAGGTAGCTCAAGACCGCCGAAATAGGTCGCCACCAAACCTGTCAATCCGCTGGCAATCGCACTGGACTCTTGGGCACTCACTTGCCCAATCCGATGCCACAAGGTCTCGATATGCTCGCGCAGCAATTGTCCCAACACGGACTCCCCTGCTAATTTTTTTCCATGCAAGCGCTCAGGGAATTTGATGTACTGGGCAAGTATCGCCCTAGGGATAACCAGTGTCAGATTATCGTAATCCTCAGTCCGTGTTTCAAGCGCTTGACCTAAGTCTAAGATGAAAACATCACCCGGTTGCGCGTCGAGCTGTGTTTTACCGCAAATTCCGACATTATTGCCTTTTCGATAAATCTGTACGAGCAAATGATCAAGCCCATCTTGCGCGACCCGCTTCCGAGAACGCCGAAAGCATTGCCCTTGGCTGACAGAATTACTGAGTAAGAAATCACCGAGATGGCAGGTTATCAGTTGGCTGGAGAAGTTTTGTTCGTTATCTCGTGCCTCCAACGTCACATCGAAAAGAACGGAGATGCTTTCTTTCCAAACCGAGAAGCGCTCTTTTTCCGGCAAATCTTGCAAATCAAAATAGGTGATGGGGATTTTTTCTTGTTCGTTCATCAGTATAAACCTTTAGCGAAAAACGTTAGGGTCAACAGGCGAGAGATTGATCAATCTCTCACCTGTTGATTATCACTAAGAACTTTCACACTTTCAAGATTTTTAGTGTCATTTCTTATTATTATGTGGCCAAACTATTGATGTGAAGTCGCTCGCGAGACTAAGAAGAGAAATACCTACATCAATAACACCTCTATAGGGATGATTAAGCCATTCACTGAGCTCGTGTCGCTTCAAACACGCACAGCATTTGGCTTAACCGCCCCGTCTTAAATGGGTAGCGTCAAGAGGTCATACTGATGAATTATACCGACGTACTGGCTTGATCTAACTTAAATGCCGCATGTAAAGCTCTAACCGCCAATTCCAGATATTTTTCATCGACGACGACTGAAATTTTGATTTCAGAAGTGGAAATCATACGAATATTAATACCTTCCGTTGCCAAGGTTTTAAACATTGTACTCGCGATGCCTGCATGTGAGCGCATTCCCACACCAACAATAGAGACTTTGACAATCGCATCATCACCCGTTACTTTTCTCGCACCTAAGTCGGCACACGTTTGCTCCAAAATACTCTTGGCGCGTTGGTAGTCATTACGATGGACGGTGAAAGTAAAGTCAGTCGTCGCATCTTCCGCAATATTTTGGATAATCATATCCACTTCAATATTGGCATTAGCAATAGGACCCAAAATAGTAAAAGCCACGCCCGGTAAATCCGGCACACCGGTAATAGTCAATTTTGCTTCGTCGCGGTTGAAGGCAATTCCTGAAATTAAAGCACTTTCCATTGGCGATTCCTCGTAGGTAATGAGTGTGCCACACCCTTCTGTAAATGATGATAAAACACGCAATGCAACATTGTATTTGCCTGCAAATTCAACCGAGCGAATTTGTAAAACTTTTGATCCTAAGCTGGCCATTTCCAGCATTTCTTCAAATGTAATACGATCTAATCGACGTGCTCGGGGTTCGACACGCGGATCGGTGGTATAAACACCATCGACATCCGTAAAGATTAAGCATTCATCGGCTTTTAAAGCGGCGGCTAAGGCAACCGCCGTGGTATCTGAGCCACCACGTCCCAACGTGGTGATATTGTCATGTTCATCAATACCTTGAAAGCCTGCTACAACCACGACTTTGCCTTGCGCTAAATCCGTGTGAATACGCGCATCGTCAATTTGACGTATTCTTGCCTTGGTATAACTGCTATCTGTTAAGATTTTGACTTGACCACCGGTGTAAGAACAGGCATTGCAACCGATTTCATGCAAAGCCATACTTAATAGAGCCATTGTGACTTGCTCACCGGTAGAAATTAAGACATCCAACTCTCGCTCTATTGGCTGAGCTTGCATTTCTTTGGCTAAGCCAATTAATCGGTTAGTTTCTCCACTCATCGCCGATACGACCACGACGATTTGATTGCCCATTTCATGAGCTTTTTTTACTTTTTCGGCGACCGCTTTGATACGCTCAACCGTACCAACCGACGTACCGCCAAATTTATAGACATAAAGTGCCATTGTTAAACCTGTTAAAGTGATATTCCTGCAATGCAGCCGAAGATTTTCTTCGAGGGCGCTATGGTAAAAGGTTTTTAGGTTTTATTAAACTGTTATGAAACGATGTCACCGATAGTTTTTGAAAAAAACAGAGAACCTCTTAAATTTAGAGACCTAATAGCCGTGCTATTGCGACTTGGTTTTGCTTGAAATGCCCATCGTGTGCCCCATATCAAAGAACACTTCACACTCCCCCTTTATAGAGGTAACTACCATGCGTATGGATAAATTAACCAGTAAATTTCAAGCGGCATTTTCCGATGCCCAAAGTCTCGCGTTAGGCAAGGATCATCAATTTATCGAACCACTGCACCTAATGATTGCGCTCTTAGATCAAGAGGGCGGAAGTATTAAACCCTTATTCGCCCAATCTAATGTCAACATTCAACAATTACGTGTTGATTTACAAAAAGAATTATCACGCCTTGCGACAGTCAGCGGCTCTGGTGGGGATGTACAAGTCTCTAACGAATTAATTCGCTTATTGAATTTAACAGACAAGCTGGCGCAAAAACGCCATGATAAATTCATTTCTAGTGAGCTATTTCTACTCGCCGCCTTGGAAGAAAAGGGTATTTTGCAAGAAATACTAAAAAAAGCCGGACTCAATAAACAAACCATCGAAAAAGCCATTGATGCAATGCGCGGCGGTCAAGTTGTAGATGATGCTAACGCCGAAGATCAACGCCAAGCCTTGAATAAATACACGATCAATCTGACCGAACGCGCTGAGCAAGGTAAGCTCGATCCAGTCATCGGTCGAGATGATGAGATACGCCGCACGATTCAGGTATTACAACGCCGCACTAAAAACAACCCCGTATTAATTGGTGAACCTGGTGTTGGCAAAACCGCCATCGTAGAAGGCTTGGCACAGCGCATTGTCAACGGCGAAGTGCCAGAAGGCATTAAAGGTAAACAAGTTTTGGCGTTAGATATGGCGGCATTAATCGCCGGTGCCAAATTTCGTGGTGAATTTGAAGAACGCCTGAAAGCAGTACTCAGTGATTTAGCCAAACAAGAAGGGCAAATCATTCTGTTTATCGACGAACTGCATACGATGGTCGGTGCTGGTAAAGCGGAAGGCGCAATGGATGCAGGCAATATGCTCAAACCGGCATTAGCACGCGGAGAACTCCATTGCGTAGGCGCAACCACTTTGGATGAATACCGTAAATATGTCGAAAAAGATGCTGCCCTAGAACGTCGCTTCCAAAAAGTATTAGTTGATCAACCCTCCGTGGAAGATACCATTGCTATTTTGCGCGGATTAAAAGAAAAATACGAAGTGCATCACGGCGTTGATATTACCGACCCAGCCATTATCGCAGCAGCAAATCTTTCTTATCGTTATATTGCAGATCGTCAATTACCCGATAAAGCCATTGACTTAATTGATGAAGCGGCTAGCCGTATTCGCATGGAAATGGACTCAAAACCAGAAGAAATGGACAAACTATACCGCCGCTTAATCCAACTAAAAATCGAACAAGTGGCATTGAAAAAAGAAAAAGATGCCGCCTCTAAAAAACGCTTAGAAATTTTAGAAGAAGATATTGGTAGCTTGGAAAAAGATTATTCCGACTTAGAAGAAATTTGGAAGGCGGAAAAAGCCTCCTTACAAGGCTCGGCTTCTATCAGAGAAAAACTGGAGCAAGCCAAAACTGAATTAGAAGCCGCCAGCCGTGCCAATGACTTAAATCGACAAGCCGAACTGCGCTACGGCATCATTCCCGCCCTGGAAAAACAATTAAACCAAGCAGATTCTGTCGATACCCCCAAAATGACCTTACTACGTAACAAAGTGACGGAAGAGGAAATTGCTGAGGTTGTCTCAAAATGGACGGGCATCCCCGTCTCCAAAATGATGGAAGGCGAACGCGAAAAATTGTTAAAAATGGAAACACAATTAAGTCAGCGGGTTGTCGGTCAAGAAGAAGCACTTAAAGCGGTTAGTAATGCCATTCGCCGCTCACGAGCCGGTTTATCCGATCCAAACCGCCCTAATGGTTCTTTCTTATTCTTAGGCCCGACCGGCGTGGGTAAAACCGAATTATGCAAAGCCTTGGCTGAATTTTTATTTGATACGACAGATGCTATGGTGCGTATTGATATGTCCGAATTTATGGAAAAACACTCAGTCGCCCGCCTAATCGGAGCGCCTCCGGGTTATGTCGGTTATGAGGAAGGCGGTTATTTAACAGAATTAGTGAGAAGAAAACCCTATTCCGTCATTCTCATGGATGAAATTGAAAAAGCGCATTCCGATGTTTTTAATGTACTGTTGCAAGTCTTAGATGATGGTCGCTTAACTGATGGTCAAGGGCGAACCGTAGACTTTAGAAATACGGTCATTGTCATGACTTCAAATTTAGGCTCCGATGTCATTCAAGAGTTGGCCGGCGAAGCCCTGTATCCGGTTATGAAAGCGGCTGTGATGGATCGCGTAGCACAACATTTCCGCCCAGAATTTATCAACCGTATTGATGAGGCCGTGGTATTTCACCCACTCGGTCGCGAACAAATCCGCGCCATTTCTGTTTTACAAATAGAACATTTACGCAAACGTCTACAAGATCGCGAGATTGGCCTAGAGATTACCGACCCCGCCTTAGATTTACTGGGTGAGGCAGGCTTTGATCCTGTTTACGGCGCAAGACCGATGAAACGGGCCATTCAGCAGCAATTAGAAAATCCGCTGGCGCAAGACATATTAGCCGGTTCTTTTGTCGCCGGAGACCTCATCAAAATTACGCTTGATGATACCGGCGCACTAAGATTTTTAAAAAATTAACCCGCGTTTAAAAAAATAGGCTCGTAGGTGCGAATAAACTCTCACCTACGACCAACAAAACAGTTTTGACCATCGCGTGCTATACTTTGGCATCCTTCATTTATCAAAGGAAGACCATTCTATGAGTGCTGTTGCCTTACACCTATATGAAAAACTCAACGAAGCACCAGACGATAAAGCGCGTTCAAAAGCCATTGTAGAAGCATTTAGTGAATTAGAAGAACGTTATCCCAATTTGAGAGAAGTGGCGACACAACGTGATTTAAGTGAAACTGAATTGCGCTTGCAAAAAGAAATCAGAATCGTCGAAGCCAATTTGCAAAAAGAAATCGAGCAAGTACGTCTTGAGATTAAGACCGTCGAAGCTAATTTACAAAAAGAAATCGAGCAAGTGCGTCTTGAGATCAAAACCGTCGAAGCTAATTTACAAAAAGAAATCGAGCAAGTGCGTCTTGAGATCAAAACCGTCGAAGCTAATTTGCAAAAAGAAATTGAGAAAGTACGGCTTGAAATTAAACAAGTCGAGGTCAATTTTTCTAAAGCACTTCACCAACAAACCCTGTGGGTTGTCGGTTCAGTGGGCACGATTGTCATGGGTGTCCGTTTGCTCGAATGGTTCTTAACACATTTAGCCGGCTAGTTATTTCCACTCGCGTTATCTCGACGCGGTAAGTCTTTCGATTCCCACCCTCCCCCTAAGGCTTTGATGAGCTGAACGGCGGCGTTGAGACGCTGCCCTTGCAAATCAACAGCATTTTTTTCGTTGGTCAGAGCGGCGGTTTGAGCGGTCATGACATTGATGTAACTGACTGTGCCAGCGTTGTATTGGTTAGTAGTCAGTTCTACTGATTTCTGTGCTAAAACCACGGCTTTGGTTTGGGTTTGGCTTTCTTGTTCTAAAATACGCAAGGTGGCGATAGCGTCTTCGACTTCCTTAAAACTGGTGAGTACGGTCTGGCGATACGCGGCAACCGTCGCGCGGTAATTTTCTTTTGCAGCAACTAACTGGGCATTACGCAAGCCACCATCAAACAGAGGCAACGCCAAAGCCGCTGGACCTAATGCCCAGTAGTTGGCAGCAGTGCTGAACAAATTGACTAAAGTATTGGACTGCGTGCCATCGGTCGCGGCGAGATTTAAACGGGGATAATACGCGGCTTTAGCCACACCGATTTGGGCATTCGCAGCGGCGACTAAGCGTTCACTTGCAGCAATATCGGCTCGGCGCTCTAAGAGTTCTGACGGCAACACGAGCGGCACAGGTGGAATTGCAGCGTTTAATGCGGATACCGTGATACTGAGTTGTCCGGGCACTTTGCCGATTAACAAAGCGATAGCGTGTTCCAGTTGCGCTCGTTGTACACCAAAGTTTATCGCTTGAGCGCGAGTCGATTCCAGCAAGGTTTCAGCTTGCACCACATCCGCTTTAGCAATGACACCGGCTTGGTAGCGATTTTGGAGAATTGTCAGGCTTTTGGCATAAGCGGCCACGGTGTCGTTGAGCAATTTTATTTGTGCATCTAGGGCACGAAGTTGGAAATAATTTTGCGCCAGCGTCGCTTGTGTTGACAACTTCAAGGCTTGCAATGTTGCCGCATTCGCTTGAGCGGTGTTATTACTCGCTTCGACTTGTCGCCGCACCCTGCCCCATAAATCCGGTTCCCACGCCACACTCAGCGCCGAACCAAACAAATTCCGTACACCAGAGACCACGACATTCTGCCCGCCCGCCGCACGAAAACGATTGACCGTAGCCGTGGCATTCATCGTTGGCAACGCAGCTGCTTCCGCACTTTGCACTAAAGCCTGAGCTTGGCGGAATTGCGCTTCAGCTTGAGCAATGCTTTGGTTGGCAAGATTAACCTGTTGCTCTAAACCGTTTAAATTAACATCATTAAATAAGCGCCACCATTGATCAGGAATGGTGTCATCACGCGGCTGCGCCTCAGCCCAACCCTTCAGTTCTTTAAATTCGGGAGCGATAAGCGTTTGCGGGCGTTGGTAATCAGGCCCTACTGTGCAAGCATTAAGCAGTAAAGAAACGAAGATAAGTAAGAGAGGCATTTTAAGTGGTTAGGTCATAAGAGTTGATAAGTCGATCAAAGCATAGAATGCGCTGTCATTTTTTTGCTACACCACGATTGGAAGCGATCTAAATAGAGATAAATCACTGGTGTGGTATACAAGGTAAGTAGTTGACTGGTCAGCAAGCCACCGATGATGCTTATACCCAAAGGTCGTAGTAATTCCGAACCGTAACCCGTACCAAAAGCAAGTGGCACAGCCGCCAACAATGCGCCAAAAGTGGTCATTAAAATAGGTCGGAATCGTAAATGGCAGGCTTTGCGTATTGCTTCTTCAGCAGTCAGGCCACTCGTGCGTTCAGCGTTAATGGCAAAATCGATCATCATAATCGCGTTCTTCTTCACAATGCCGATGAGCAGTATCACGCCAATCAGGGCGATGATACTGAATTCTATGCCAAATACCATCAGTGCTAAAATCGCCCCCACGCCCGCCGATGGCAACGTCGATAAAATAGTCAACGGATGGATATAGCTTTCGTACAAAATACCCAAGACAATATAAATCGCCATTATCGCCGCCAAAATCAGCAAGGGCTGATTCTTAACGGTCTTTTCAAATTCTTTCGCCGAGCCTTGGAAACTGCCATGTACCGATGTTGGCAAGGTCAATTTATCCAGCGCGTCGTGTATCGCTTGCTTGGCCGTAGACAAAGACACGCCCGTCTTCAGATTGAACGAAACCGTCGCAGTCGGAAACTGATCTTGATGGTTGACCGACAATGCACGACTGGTTTGTTGATATGTGCTAAATGCTGCCATCGGCACTTTTGCGCCATTCGATGTCGTGACATAGATACTGTGCAATGCTTCGGCATTTTGCTTGTACTCCGGCGCAACTTCCATGACTACATGATATTGATTGAGTGGCTGATAGATCACCGACACTTGCCGTTGCCCAAACGCATCGTTCAAAGTTGTATCAATCAAGGCTTGACTCACACCTAATCTGGATGCGGTAGCACGATCAATTTGCAAGCTAATTTGCTGACCTTTGTCCTGCTGATCAGTGCTTACATCCGTAAGTTCGGGCACTTCCCGCAAAGCCGCGACAATACGCGGCGTCCAGACTTTTAGCGCCTCCAACTGGTCGGCTTGCAGAGCAAATTCATAATTCGCAGGCGACGGCCTCGCCCCTATCCGCAATTCTTGTGCAGGTCGCAAAAACACATTAGCCCCCACCAAAGATGAAAATTGTTTGCGGAATTTATCCATCAGTTCATTTGCCCTGAGTGTGCGTTCGCCCAATGGCTTAAGCATCACATACAATCGTCCGTTATTAGCATTGTCTCCTTCAGTATTTGCCGCCACCGCACTCACATCGGGATCTTGCTTGATGGTTTTAACCACCTCAGCGATTTTTTCCTGCATGGCTTGTGAAGAAATCGATTGTTCGCCAATAATGCCGCCAAATAAACGTCCGGTGTCTTGAATGGGAAAAAAACCTTTGGGAATTAGTGTGTACAAGTAAGCATTCAAGCCCACAATAAGCAGCAGAAACACCGCCACTGCAAGACTATGGCGCAAGACCACAGATAAGCTTCGGTCATATGCCTGCAATAGTGTGTTAAAGCCTTGCTCACTAAACCGATAAAAACGCCCGTGCGCTTGCTTTGGATCGGGGGATTTCAGCCAAAACGCACACAGCATCGGCGTGGTGCTAAACGCCAACAGCAAGGACACCAAAACAGCGGCGGACAAGGTTACAGCGAACTCCAAAAACATCCTACCGACCACGCCATCCATCAATAAAATGGGAATGAATACCGCGATCAATGACAAACTCATGGTCAAAATAGTGAAGCCGACTTCTTTAATACCCAAGATGGCGGCTTGTTTGGGTGGCATTCCCTGTTCAATATGGCGGTTGGCATTTTCAATAACAACAATCGCATCATCGACGACAAAGCCCGTCGATACTGTTAAGGCCATCAAAGACAAAATATTCAGACTGTAATGGCATAAGTGCATGATGGCGAAAGTGCCAATCAGCGCAACCGGTACAGTAATCACCGGCACCAGTGCCGCTCTCAAGTTACGCAAAAAGGCAAACACCACCAAAATAACCAAGACGACTGCAATCACCAGCGTCAACTCCACTTCATGCAACGCCGCGCGGATATAAATTGAACGATCCATCGCTACCACTAAATCGACACTGCTAGGTATGGCGGCTCGCAACTGCGGCAACAGGGCTTTTACCTGATCAGTGGTTTTGATGACATTGCCCCGGTCTTGTTTAAACAACGCGAGCATCACCGCCGACTTACCGTTTAAAAAACCCGACAGTCCCAAATTTTCAGCCGAATTAACAGCCGTACCCACATCCGACAAACGCACGGGCGACCCGTTTTTATAGCTAACAATCAATGGCAGATACACATCTGCCGTCTTCGCCTGATCGTTAACGGCAATCTGCCAATGCGAGTGATCATCTTCAATTGAACCTTGAGGTCGATTGACGTTAGTCGCCACAATAGCATTACGGACATCAGCAAAACTCACATTATATTTAGCGAGAGCGGTGGGATTTAGCTCTATTCTCACCGACGGTAAAGAACTACCGCGTATCGTCACTTGCCCCATACCCTCTACTTGCGACACTTTCTGCGCGACGATAGTAGAAGCAATATCAAACAATTGATCACGGGTCACAACATCAGAGGTTAAGGCCAAGAGCATGAGCGGTGTATCGCTAGGATTATTGCGGCGATAATTAGGTTTAGACGGCATATTGCTCGGCAATAAACCACTAGCGGCATTGATGGCGGCTTGCACGTCCCGAGATGCACCATCAAAATCACGATTCAGTTCAAATTGCAGATTAATCTGGGTATTACCAAAACCGCTAGACGAGGTCATTTCGGTGATACCGGCAATATGCCCTAAAGTGCGCTCTAATGGTGTTGCAACACTGGCTGCCATTGTTTCGGGGCTGGCTCCAGGCGTATTTGCACGCACCGAGATTGACGGAAAATCAACTTGCGGCAAAGCGGCAATAGGCAATTGGAAATAGGCCATAATGCCAGACAACGCAATGGCGATAGTCAGCAAGGTGGTCGCGACAGGACGAGTGATGAAATAACTGGAGAATGACATATTCAATCCGCCCAATCGTTTGTACATTTCGTAGACATCAGCTTTTAAACCTCCGCCCCAAGCGATCAAACGCCAGATAAATGACCGGTGTGGTAAATAAGGTCAATATCTGACTAAACACTAAACCACCTACCATTGTGATGCCTAAAGGATGACGTAATTCCGAACCAACGCCACTGCCCAGCATCAAAGGCAAAGCACTGAGTAATGCCGCCATCGTTGTCATCATGATGGGGCGAAAACGCAATAGACACGCTTCGTAAATGGCCTCAAACGCCGACTTGCCCTGTTTGCGTTCCGCTTCTAATGCAAAGTCAATCATCATAATCGCATTTTTCTTGACAATGCCAATGAGTAAAATGATGCCGATAATCCCGATAATACCCAAATCATTGCCGGACACCATCAAAGCCAGCAAAGCACCCACACCCGCCGATGGCAAGGTGGACAATATCGTCACCGGATGAATATAACTTTCATACAACACGCCTAAGACAATATAAACGGTGACGATCGCGGCAATAATCAGCCACACCGTATCAGACAAGGACGCACTAAACGCCAACGTCGCTCCTTGAAATTGACTGGCGACACTGAGTGGTAAGGCAATCTCTTGCTTGGCCTTTTCTATCACCTTGACCGCATCGCTGAGAAATGCGCCGGTTGCCAGATTGAAGGAAATAGTGGCCGATGGAAACTGACCTAAGTGATTGATGACTAAAGGTGCGAAGCGTTCCGACACCGTGGCCACCGCCGATAACGGCACTTGTAAACCATTGCTGGAGGGAACGCGCAACTCGCTAAGCGTGGCGATACGGTTACGGAATTCTGGTAGCACTTCTAACACCACACGATATTGGTTAGATTGGGTAAACAAAGTCGAAACTTGGCGTTGCCCAAAAGCGTTATACAACGTGTTGTCAATCGCAGCAATGGACACTCCCAAACGGCTGGCGTTGCTACGATCCACCGCCACAAAAACTTGCAGCCCCTGATCTTGCACATCACTAGCGACATCGGCAAGCAGCGGTGATTGTGTCAATTTGTCCACCAAAGTCGCCGTCCATCGACTGAGTTCTGGCTGGTTTACCGCTTGCAGCGTGAACTGGTATTGGGTGCGACTGGTGCGATTTTCTATGGTTAAATCTTGCACGGCTTGCAAGAACAGACGGATGCCTTGAACTTGCGCGGCTTGGGTTTGCAGATTCTGTATCACGGCTGCAACCGGCGTTTTACGTTCTGCCAGCGGTTTTAGGTTAATCTGTAAACGTCCGGTGTTTAAAGTCGGATTTGTACTATCAACACCAACCAGCGACGTAATACTGGCCACGGCAGGATCTTGCAACAAGACTTCAGTAATGGCTTGTTGGCGCTCAACCATCGCGGCAAATGAAATGCTTTGCGGCGCTTCAGTGATGCCTTGGATAACACCCGTGTCTTGACTTGGAAAAAAACCTTTGGGAATTTGGCTGTACAAGATTACGGTAATCACCAAGGTAGCCACAGCAACCCACAACGTCACCGCTTGATGACGCAACACCACGCGCAGCAGATTGCCATAGGACGTCGTGAGTTGATCAAGAAATTGCCCACTACACCGATAAAACCACCCCGCCTTTTCTTCATTGACAGGGCGTAGCATTTTGGCGCACATCATCGGTGTCAGTGTCAATGAAATCACCGCTGAGAGCAAAATCGCCACCGCCAGCGTTACGGCAAATTCACGAAACAATCGCCCTACCACATCCCCCATGAATAACAACGGAATCAGTACAGCGACCAGTGAAAATGTTAGCGAAATAATTGTGAAACCGATTTGTGCTGAACCTTTTAACGCCGCTTGCAAGGGCGTATCGCCCTCTTCCAAATAGCGGGAAATGTTTTCAATGACAACAATAGCATCATCGACAACAAAACCGGCGGCGATGGTCAATGCCATCAAGGTCAAATTGTTAATGCTGAACCCTGCCAAATACATCACAGCAAACGTACCAACCAAAGACAACGGCACAACCACACTGGGAATCGCCGTCGCGGACACGTTACGCAAAAACAAAAATATCACCACAATAACCAAGACCAAGGCCAGCAACAATTCGCTTTGCACATCAGCCACTGAAGCCCTGATGGTCGTCGTGCGGTCACTCATGACTTGCACATCCAAACCACTGGGCAGCGATTCTTGCAACTGCGGCAATAAGGCTTTGATTTTATCCACCACATCAATAACATTACTGCCGGGTTGACGGTGAATATTAACGATCACCGCCGCTGTTTGATTCGCCCAAGCTGCGAGGCGCACATTTTCGGCATCATCTTTAATTGTTGCCACATCGGACAACAACACGGGACGACCATCACGGTAAGCCAGCACCAACGCCTGATAATCGGCAACGGATTTAAGCTGATCATTAGCATCCAGCGTCGCGGAGCGTGTCAAGCCATCGAACATGCCTTTCGGCTGATTGACATTGGCGGCGGTAATTGCTTGACGCAAATTTTCCAAGCTCAAGCCATAAGCCGCCAAAACTGTCGGATTGGCTTGTATGCGTACCGCCGGACGTTGCCCGCCACTGATCGCGACCAAACCGACACCAGATAATTGCGACAGTTTTTGTGCCAAGCGCGTATCCACCAAATCTTCGACTTTAGTCAGCGGCAAGGTTTTAGAGCTTATGGCTAAAGTCATAATCGGCGCATCCGCCGGATTGACCTTGCTGTAAATCGGCGGCATGGGTAGATCATCTGGCAGGAAATTTGACGCTTCGTTAATTGCCGCTTGCACCTCCTGCTCTGCAATATCGATATTCAGGTTGAGGGTAAATTGCAACACAATCACCGAGACGCCCGACGAGCTAGTCGATGACATTTGCGTTAGCCCGGGTAATTGACCTAATTGACGCTCCAAAGGGGCGGTGATGAGCGAGGTCATCACCTCTTGGCTGGCACCGGGATAGAGTGTAACGACTTGAATGGTTGGATATTCAACTTGCGGCAAGGCTGAAACTGGCAGTTGACGATAGGCTAAAATACCAAGCAACAGCAAGGCCAGCATCATTAAAGACGTGGCAACGGGGCGTAGGATGAAAAGGCGAGAGGGGTTATTCATCAGGTAACTTGGTTTATCCCATTTTTGAAAGGCTTAATGTCATGTTTCACTCCAATGATGCCAGCGTCATGTCCGCCCTTGGCTAACATGACGGTCTTATCAAGCCACATAACCCTTGCTTGAGAAGACTTGTTGAGCATCGTAGAACGAGTTTTTCAACCCAAGTACGCGTGGGGAATCAAACTAACTTAGTGCGTGGAAGTTGCTGCGTTATGGTTTGCCGTATCACGCTCAATCAACCGAACTTTAGCGCCCTCGCGCAATTTGTCCGCACCGTCAATTACAACTAACTCATCCGCTTGCAGGCCGTCAAGCACGGCGGTCTGTTCCTGATAAACGGTGCCTAATTTCACCCGACGCATACTGACAATCTGCGCGGCATCTACGACATAAACAAATGGGTCATTATTGCCCGTCTGTACCGCAGCACTCGGAACAACAATGACATCCCGCAACGTATCCACTTGCATTCGAATATTGACAAATTGATTGGCAAACAATGCGCCACTGGTATTAGCAAACTCACCCTTCAGTTTGAGTGTGCCAGTATTCACGTCGATTTGGTTATCTACTGCCCGCAACTGCCCCTGTGCCAATTGGTTTTTGCCACTACGATCATAGGCCTCAATGACTAAAGTTTTACCTTTATGCAAGGGCTTCAGTAGCGCCGGAATCTGGTCTTCCGGCACGGTAAAGACAACGGCAATAGGTTGAGTTTGAGAAATAACAACAATGCCACCGGCATCAGTTGCTTTGATAATGTTGCCCTGATCCACCAAACGCAATCCCAATCGACCACTCATTGGCGCTGTGATCTTGGCATAACTGAGCTGAAGTTTGGCATTGGCTACCAATGCCTTGTCGGTTTCTACAATGCCTTGATATTGCTTGACCGTCGCCGCTTGCGTAGCTGTTTGTTGAGACGAGATAGCATCTTGCTTGAGCAAAGTTTGGTAGCGTTGTAAATCCAATTGGGCATTGTTTAGCAATGCTTCATCGCGCTGCAACTGACCTTCCGATTGCATAAGCTGGATTTGAAAAGGACGCGGGTCTATTTCAGCGAGGATATCGCCTGCTTTCACTAACGCGCCTTCTTGAAAAGCTACTTTCACCAGCTCCCCATCCACACGAGATTTAACTGTGACCGTGTGTAAACCCGTTATTGTTCCTAGGGCATTAAGATAAACCGGCAGGTCGCTTTTAATAGCCGCTTGAGCAAAAACTGACGTAACGGGGCTACTCGGTTTTTCGGCTTGAGTGGGTGGCGTAGCTGTACTCAAGTAAGGGCGTACAAAATAAAAAATAGCACCCACAACAAACAGGCCACATAGTCCAAATAGCCAAGATAACGATCGCTTACTCTCTCCCTTTTTCTCGGCATGTTCGGGCGCGTCTTCAGATGGCTTTATAAATGATTTTTCTGACACATTTTTATATTAGTTGAATGGAATGACTGCAAAACAGGATGAAAAACTCAAATGTCGCTTTGCTCCAAAAGGTGTTTATACACGGCACAATAATAACGTAATAACCGTGAACTAAAGCGTTTCTCTGCAATACTCAAAATTATGTTCACCGATTTATCGAACTACAGCTGTTGTTCTTTCGCAGCGCCTTGCATGGCGTATCTCACTTTACGGGGCGTCTGTTTGCGAGCTCTCGTTTTTTTAAATCCGAACGTTTGTTTAAGCCGCCGCCAGCCGATGACTAACGAACTCACAGTCAAGACCAAACCAAACGACACCCAAACTAACATCCAGACATCCCACAGTGGGCGATATTTGAGCCAGCCAAAATCCCAGTGGTGTAAGGCCGAATAAGCCCAGCGAAAAATCCTCGCACGTCTATCCACCTTGCTCAGCAGCTTACCGTCTTGCGGATCAATATACCATTGCGTGTTCTCGTCATCGGCCAAGGTCACTCGCCACACGGGCAAGGGTTTTTCCACTTGGCTTTGGTCTTGTCGAGCATAGTAGTAATCATCATAATCCTGTAAAAGCACTGGACTTGCCGCTGTGGTTTTGGCTATAACGCGACTAAGCGCTGCAAGTAAGGATGCTTCATCAAAACGCGATTTCGCACCATCGACCCCTTGCGGCAAACGCTGACCGTCTCGCGTATGCGCTATTAGCACCGCTGCATGGTCTAAATGTTTCCAACTGAGCTCAACGACATCCTCGCCACCGACCGCCATCGCCAGATTCAAAGGTAAGACGGGCTGCCAAGCCATCATCGTTTCCGGCAAGGCTTGACCCATATAACGCATGATTTCTTGACGGTTTGGATTAGTCTGCGAAAATATTTTATTAGGATTAGTGTCCAAAAAGCCACTGCCCGCCCAAAACAGCATCACTGTTCCGCCGATTAACCCCGTCCAAAAATGCCATTTGAACCAAAACTCACGATAAGGTTGCGTGCGGCCTTGCGAATAAGTCGGCCTGCCACCTATACCGGGTCGCCAGCGCAACCAACCGATGATTAATCCCGTTAACGTGGCAACCGTCGCCAATAAGCCTGACCACAATTGTACATCGTTACGGATTTTACCATAGCCTAAAGCTTCCAATGGCTTGAACAAATGCAACCAATTGCCAGCCCAGTAAAAGGCGCGACTGACCGTGTTGGACGCATGTAAAACTTCACCGGTTTTTTCAGAAATCAATACTTGCCCACCGTCATCTCCTATGGCAATTTGATGGAATGGGCTTAAAGCATCTTGGTTACGTAACAAAATGGTTTTATCCAATGTTGCCAGATACTGCGCTTGAGCTAAACCAGCGCTCTCACTGCGACCATGCCAATAATCCGCAATGGTTAACGCTTCTTCAATTGAGGTTTTATGCAAGCTGCCATCCAATGCCGACAACGCAAAACGTTGCCCCTGGCTATCTTCTATTAGCCATAAGGGATTGCCCGCACTACGAACTAACCGAGCATCAATAATACCTACCACCTCATCGGGCTTAGCATCTTTGGGCTTTGCTAAAGTTTGACGCTGCTGAGCGCTACGCTCCCAAGCCTCACCCAAACTCAACCAACCCACTTCAGGAGACAACGTTTCCGCATGGGCGAGTTGCCCGCTACGGGTTTGCGTAATAGTCGGTGAATACATAATCACCAAACCAGAAAAAAACCACATCAACATAAACACCGCTAAAGCAATGCCCAGCCAGCGGTGGACTTCATACAGCAGACGGATTAATTTTTTCATTTTGTTCTTTAAATAGTTATCCACAAAAAACGTGAAAGGTTTTGTTAAACCGAGCCTGAGTATTCACTCAAGCAATACATCAAGTTTGCTCAGCTAACGGTTTGGCTATAAACCCGAAAGATAATTGGCTAACGCATTAATCTCCTCGTCACTCAATTGCTTGGCGATTTTATTCATAATCCCACCCGGGCTATTGCTGCGTTCTTCCAACTGCCAATTGACCAATTCTGTGTACAGATAATTTCGATTTTGACCACCAATGACCGGATAACTCACGCCATCGACTTGTTTGCCCTTGCCTCTTTCACCGTGGCAACTTTGACAGGGCGGAATGTCCCTCGCTTCATCACCCTGAAAAAACAACTGACTTGCCAAGGGATAATCCTTTCCCGCCAAGCCTTGCATGGTTTTTTGGCTGGCAAAATAGGCCGCAATATTAGCCATCTGAGCTTCGGTCAAATCAGCCGCCATGATGCTCATCACTTCGTGCTGGCGAGCACCCGATTTAAAATCACGTAATTGCTTGATGAGGTAATTGGCGTTTTGTCCGGCGTGTTTGGGAATCCTAAGGTCGTTGCTGTTGCCGTCTTCGCCGTGGCATTCTTGGCAGCGTTCCATTGCCGAGGTGACTTTGCCCGCGATGGGGTCACCGATTTGGAGACTTGCATCCGCAGCAACTTTAAATGGAGCAAGACAAACGACAAAGCTAAAAAAAAGTAAGCATCCTTGCTTACAAAACACACGCCAGAGATACTTGAAAAATAACGCTATCCATTTCAAGAGCTTTAGGTGGCTACAGGTAGGCAAAAACTCAACTCCAATTGCTTAATCAATGGCTTCCGACAAGGTGCTGGAGAACGTCGAGTGTCTTATCCACATTTTCCTTGGCTTTCAACCCACCGATTGCGGCCGCAATTTTACCGTCAGGCGTAATCACAAACGTTGTACGTTCAGCAAAGCCGTGTTGAATGTCATGACCCTTGCTGTCCTTTTTGCCGGATTCCGCATCTTTTACAGTTAAGCCATAAGATTTGCTGATTTTTCCGTCGGCATCGGAAGCTACCGGAAATTTACCCGCACAAAACTCAGGATCGGCAGAAAACTCATTGAGCCTACTAATATCATCCAAAGACACACCGACAAGACTCGCCCCAGCCGCTACAACTTTGTCGTACTGGGCCGCGAAACTGTGTGCTTGCAAATTACAGCCATTGGTGTAGGCGGAAGGATAAAAATACACCACCACCGGACCTTTTTGCAGTGCCTCTTTTAGCGTATAAGTCGAAGCTTTACCTGCCAACGAGGCTTGGGCACTAAAGTCAGGTGCGGTGTCGCCTTCTTTTAAGGCCGCATTGGCGGCAAGCGCGATACAGCTTAATAGGCAGATTAGAAAAAATTGTTTCATGTTCGCTCCTTACAATGGTTTATAGGTATCGTGGCAAGCGGTATCGCAAGCCTTAGAAATTTCAATGGCTTTATTAGATGCCGCCGTAAAATCGCTGGCATCAACAAATTTAACAATTTCCGCTGCCATATCCTCATAGCGTTTGGCATCAAGCACGGCATCATCGGCATTGCCGCGTTTTGCAAAATAAGCTTCAACCAATTTGAATGAATTTTGCATTTCCTTCGCTAGCGCAATTGAAGCCACGCTATCTTTATTGGTGATGCTATCTTGGAGATTGTGAGCATTGGTGTCTACTGCCTCCATTAACTCTTCAAAATCAAAATCCGCTTCGGCACAAGCTAAGCCTGTTACCAGAAACAAAGCGATACCGCAGAGCTTAATCCTGTTACGCATATTTATTCCTTAGTACTTATCGCTGCCTCGCTCTAACGTCATAAGCACTGAGTTAAATCCGTCCCTGCTGAGTTATAGAACAACTCAGCACGAACAGAAAAACGCTCAACCATATGACTCTGACGCAAAACGTGGAAATTTTTAATTAGGCAATCAATTCCTTAATAACCTTGCCATAAACCACCGTAGGACGCTCCGAACGACCTTGGTATTTATAAATTAATTTCAGATGATCCAAGCCCATTTGGTTAAGCACCGTGGCGTGCAAATCATAAGTGTCAACGGCTTTGCTTTTATCTGCTACTTGCAAACCAATGTCATCGGTTTCACCATATGTTGTACCGGCTTTAACACCACCACCCGCTAACCATTGTGTGTAACCCCAAGCATTATGGTCACGCCCTGAGCCACTTTCACCCCATGAGGTTCGTCCAAACTCAGATGTCCACACCACTAAGGTGGAATCTAACAACCCCAAAGCTTTCAAATCAGTCAGTAAACCCGCAATCGGCTTATCAACGATACGAGCATGTTTGCCGTGATTTTCTTCTAGCTTGGTGTGAGCATCCCAATCTCTTTCATCACCATCCACGTCAACAGGACCGCTAACGACTTGAATAAAACGGACACCGCGTTCTACCAAGCGGCGGGCACGTAGCAAGTTAGTACCATATTCTTTGGTGACATCATTATCCAAACCATAAAGAGCTTTAGTCGCAGTCGATTCTTTGCTCAAATCAACCGCCTCTGGAGCTGATGTTTGCATACGCTCCGCCAGCTCATACGCTCTAACACGCGCTTGCAGCTCAGAATCGTCGGGATAGGCTTGATCTTTTAATTCATTCAATTGTTTCAATAAACCCAAGCTATCCTTTTGTTGAGAGGCAGCCACCAACTCTGGACGTTCCAAATGCAAAATAGGTGATGAGCCAGAACGGAACGCAGTACCTTGATAAACAGCAGGCAAAAAACCGGAACTCCAATTAATCGAACCGCCGGTAGGCTCTTTTTTACCGTTGTATAACACCACAAAAGCCGGTAAGTCGGGATTGGCACTCCCCAAAGCATACTGAATCCACGCTCCGAGCGAAGGCCGCCCAGGATTCAAGCCTCCGCTGTTTAACTTAAGAATGGAAATATCATGCGTCGCCCCCACCGTCACACTGGACTTTATAAAGGTCATTTTGTCGGCGTGTTGCGCCATATTTGGTAATAAGTCAGAAAACCATGCACCGCTCTCGCCGTATTGTTTCCAAGTCCGGTTAGAAACGTATAACTTGCCAAGACCACCTTGGGTACTGGTTTTAATGCCTTGCAGAAAAGACTTTGGTACTTCTTGCCCTGCCAATTTAATTAATTCTGGTTTGTAGTCGTACAAATCCAAAGTACTTGGTGCACCGTGCTGATGTAGCCATATCACTGATTTGACCTTGCCTGGAAAATGCGGCTGCTTAGACGCCAATGGATCAGCCAACTCAGCGGCCAAAGCACTAGAAATAAATCCGCCCTCAAGACTTGGCAAAAAACGACTTGCCGCCAAAGCACCCAAACCGATGCCTGTTTTTACTAAAAAATCTCTTCGCGATTGAATGTTCATAGGTGTTTCCTCTTAAATTTGAGCGTGAGTTTGACTAAAATCGGTAGATAAATTCATTTGAGTTCGCCACCGTGTGAACTAAATCGACAAATGCGGCGGCACGAATAGGGTCAATTTTTTGCTCGCCTTTCAAGCCCGTCGGGATACTCACCGCAAACTTGCCTTCCGAGGTTTTATCTCTGACCGTCTTTTCGTGTTCATTCAAAAACTTTTGCAACAAGTTTTTTTCGGTATCCGTCGCCGAGCGAGCAAACAAGATTTGATACAACTTATCCAATTGCGCGGACTCGTCCTTGCCCGCTTCATTAATTACCCTACCCGCCAAGGCTTGTGACCAGCTAAATACCAAGTCGCTGTTAAACAAAGCCAATGATTGCAGAGGTGATGTTGTGACATCCCGTCTGCTGTGCGCTTCTTGAGCGGAAGCCATGTTAAAGGTTTCCAATAAGGGATAAGGCACACTGCGACGTGTGAAGATGTACAAACTGCGACGGTTTTGATCGTGCGGATCTTTGGAAACTTCCCAAGCATTACCCGCACCTAAGTTGGCAGGAACCGGAGGAAATACACTAGGACCACCGACTTTGTCTTCCAACTTGCTCGATGCCGCCAATAAGGAATCGCGAATCTGCTCCGCTTCCAGACGCTTTCTAGGGAAAACAGCGAGTAACTTGTTATCAGGATCCGCTTGGGCAACATCATCTCTATGTGCAGAGGATTGGCGATACACGCTGGATAATAAGATATCGCGATGTAGTTTTTTGATGCTCCAGCCCTGTTTGACGAAATTATCAGCAAGATAATCGAGTAACTCTGGATTAGTCGGTTTTTGTCCCGCTTTGCCAAAATCACTGACTGTTTCCACAATACCGCGCCCAAAATACTCTTCCCAAATCCGATTGACATATACCCTTGCGGTCAACGGATTGTTGTCACTGGCAATCCAATTTGCCAGCGCAGCACGTCTTCCAGATGAGAATGACGTAGGCTTAATATCTGGCTCCTCGTCAGTAATAGCTTCTGGGAATGCGGGCTTGACCTCATCCAAAGGCCGTTCATGATCGCCGCCAAAAAACACATAACTCGGCGGCGCATCGGCATGACCTAATTCAGTCATGGCAGTAATTTCATTTGAACCACCTTTGGGTTTAAGTTCATTGAATTTTTTCAACTCTTCCGTCAGCTTGTCGTATTCCGTCCATTTTTCAACAATCTCCTTACTATAATTTTTGTCATTACCCTTACTATCCGCAACGTCCCGCAGGAAGGCGGCTAAACTACGTTCGTCAGTGATATAAACTAAACGATGGTTAATCCAGCGATCTTGGGCATTCCACTCGTTTTGCGGCTTAAAAATCGCTTCTCGGCTATCGGTCAAATAGCGTTCTTTATGATGCTGTATGGCCTTATCCCTAACACTATCAAGAATTTCTTTTTGCTTAGCCCGAATGTCTTTGGTCGCATTTTCCCATTTGGCAAGAGCCGCTTCATAATTCTGCTCAATCTCACCTTTTTTGGCGACAGGTATATTTTCCACCGCGCTGACATTGGCAAAAAATGACTGTAACGAGTAATAGTCTTTTTGGCTAATTTTGTCGAATTTGTGATTATGGCAGCGGGCGCATTCTACGGTTTGCCCCAAAAACACCTTGCCTACCGTGTCCGTGATGTCAGTTGTAATCTGATATTTGCGTTGTACCAAATCCCGTGAATTGTGATTGTCTGGGAAATTTGCCATATAGCCCGTAGCGATCAAAGCATCCTGATTGTCAGGCCAAATTTCATCGCCTGCCAATTGCTCTTGAATAAAACGAGAATAGGGTTTGTCTTGATTAAACGCATTGATAACATAATCGCGGTAACGCCATAAATTAGGTCGCGTATCATCATTTTGAAAGCCTGTGCTGTCCGCATAACGTGCTAAATCCAACCAACGTCTAGCTTGACGTTCGCCATATTTAGGCGAGGACAACAAGCGATCAACCAATTTTTCGTAAGCATTGGGCGCGGAGTCTTCGGTAAAATCCTTCACTTGCTCAGGTGTCGGAATGATGCCCCAGACATCTAAAGTGGCACGGCGAATAAAAGCGGCACGGTCTGCATCAGGTGACGGCTTGATACCCTTAGCTTCCAATTTTGCTAAGACAAACGCATCAATCGGGCTTCGCGCCCAGCTTTTGTCACTCACTGATGGGGCGGCTGGACGCTGTATTGGCTGGTATGACCAATGGTTAGACTTCGCGCTGGATTTAAGCTCAGCGACGACGGTTTTGTCTACATCCTTTTTTTCTCCAGCAACTTCCGCTTTAAGCTGCGCACTAGGAGTCGCCGCACCAATCGTCGCAACGGGATTGCTGAACAAATCCGACTGCGCTGCACTCACGCCAATCGCACCCACGGCATTATTAAACAGATCTTGTTCTGCGCCGACATCAATCGCCACCGTGCCAGACATGACACACAAAACGGCAAGATATAATTTATTTCTCATTACTATTCTCCAAAATATAAAAAAATTTTACGGCTTTGGTTTTTCTGTAACGGGTTTAGCAGGTGGCTCAAGCTTTAATAACTGCCCACCCTCTTCTTCATAATTTTGTGACCCGACCGCCCCCGCCACTTGAAAGCCTTTTTCTGCGAGTAAATCAGCCGCTTTGCCAGCACGCCCCGCGTGATTAGATACCGTAATAATCGCCCTATCTTTAGGAATAAAGGCG
Source organism: uncultured Methylococcaceae bacterium (assembly GCA_903945375.1). Lineage (GTDB taxonomy): Bacteria > Pseudomonadota > Gammaproteobacteria > Methylococcales > Methylomonadaceae > Methylovulum. Next base: position 51,355 of record CAJAVP010000057.1, read on the forward strand.
GAGTACTTGTCCAAATCAGCTAATTGGATGCTGAGATAAGCCGGAAAACCACCTAGTTTTCCAACTTCATCAGGACGACGCACATCAATCAAAACCAATTTATCTGGCTTCGCCAACAAGACATCAAACTGGCGGCGGTTGAGTTTTGGCGACTTAGCGGTATACGGATGCTCAGCAGGTTTTACTGCTTCTTTGGCTTGAGTCGTCTCTTTGGTGGGCGAGTCAGCGGCAATAGCAAGCGAAGAGGCGAGTACCGATAACACAATAACTAAAAGTTTGGCTGAAATATTCATAATTAAGGTTTTTCCGTGATGAGGGCTGAAATCTAATATCTTGATACCTAAAGGTTTCACTACTTTCAATCTGATTAAAGCACCTATCATGCCAGTTTATTACAGCAGCTCCGAAATCAGTATAAAAAAAATAACTTATTGTTTTATAATTAAAATAACCTGCTATACCTGACTATAATTTGTGCCTCAATCCACAGCAACTTAGCAATCCAGCTTTCACCTGTTGATATTCATATACCTAAGTAACACAGGTGCTAAAAAACAAACAGGCTTAGTGTTTATGCAAGGTATGAGTAAGTGAATTTATAGTTGCCGTGATTTCAGATTGCGTCAGTAAGCTTTTATTGGAGTTCAATAAAACATGACTGCGCCGAAGTTTTATTGAATTTAACGCCCGAGGCTCAATTTAAAGCGCGTGACAAACCAATCACCCGCCGCAAATCATCTAACTTCACCACTCCTGGGCCATGCAAAGCGGCGATTTTATCGACATCCAAACCTCGCTTTTGGATATTTTCATACAAATTAATCGAATAAGGATTAGGTGAACTCGGTGGCGGTACATTAGCCGCAGTCGGGGTATAGGCATCCGCTTCGATCAAGATTTTTTCCGCTGGGAGATAAACCAGAGCAAAGGCATCGTTGTGACCATTTCCGGCAATAGAGTGGATTTCTATTGTCCGTTTGCCGTCCGACAACACGTGCTTATCCAAAAAGGTTTTAAAGTTAGCGGGTTTGTTTGAGCTTGCCAATCGGTCGGGCTTGATCGTCCGTTCTGCTGACCAAGATTGTTCATAATACGGCTGGTTTTGTTGCTGTGTCACAATCGTTGCTCCAGCATCAACAAACGTACGCAAACCGCCAGAATGGTCAAAATGCGCGTGGGTGTTAAGCAAATATCTGATAGTTTTATTGGGAATAATTTCTTTGACTTTAGCAATGACCGCTAACGAGCGTTCTTCATTAAGCGGTGCTTCAACCAGCACCACATGATCGTGCTGCTCAATAGCAACACTATGATGCGTACCTCCGGTCAGATAAAACACACCTTTGGCGAGTTCCGTTGATTTGACGGGTGGCGCTTTAAAATTCTTGATGTCAGTGGGGACAGACAAGGCTAGCGGCGGATTTAATTTGACTTCCGTCACCTTCAAATCCAACACCGGAAAACCACCTTGTGTCCGCTCAATGTGACGTGGAAACGGTACGCCACCAAAATCTTGGTAATCTGAAAACGTAGTTTCCACTAAGGTATCGCCCAGAATCGGATTATCAATCCATGTCTGTATCCGTTCGACTTGATGATTGGCGTTGATAAATCCGATGTAGCGATACTTGCCATCCACCGTAAACGTCACATTCGCCCCCTCATTTAATGCTTGGGATGTCGCTTGATGGGCAATGGCGGCTTTCAAAAAACCTTGTGGCGTTGCCCAGATTTCAGCAATACGTTCTTCAACAGCAAGTGGCTGTGCAGTTGCAACCGCCTCAGTAGTGGGCGATGTATTCGGTGGTGGCGCAAGATTCCACGCATAATTACCGCTCACATATTGATCCTGCTTTTGCTCGATCGGAATGGGTCGCAAACGCTTCGGCTCGACCGTTTGTTTACGAGTCATCTGCACTCTAGCACTGGCATTGTCATAATTAACATCCGCAGTATATCGACTAAGCTCAAATTGAGGCCAGGGCAAACCTGGATTAGGCGCTTGTCCAAACTGGAACCAACGCCCCGTCCCAGAAAACTCGATGGTATGCAGCTTAGCAACAGCCAAGGCATCAGAGGCCGTTTGCAAAGGTTGATGGGGTAAACTGACACAGCCGCCCAGTACAATTGTCAAGCCAACAACGGGTAACATGAATTGACGCATAGAAAACCTCTTAAGCAA
>CAJAVP010000058.1 GCA_903945375.1 uncultured Methylococcaceae bacterium
AGTTGATGCCGCTTATGTCGTTCTATCCGCGGGTCTTCCAAGGATGAAAAGGCTTCCTGTAAACTTAAGGCCAACGCTTAACTCCAGAAAAAACTTTAGTATCTCATTTTTATGTCAATTTATATGCGCTTGCCCTGTGACTCATTCTATGCTGCTCCAGGGCAAGCGCATATAAAATTAGGTTGAAAAATCACATTCTCTCTAAATTGATCACTTAATGCCGCTCTAAAGCGTTTCCGCTTGATGCTGAGTTTAGAGGGTTCCTTTTTTAGCAGGTTGATGGCAAGTTGGCGGACGACATTAAAGTTTTCAGGTGCATAGCCGGTACGGATGCGGGAATCATCTTCCCTGAACGTCACGTCCAATACCCAATGCAATGAGTTTTCAATCCCCCAGTGCGCCCGTGCTGCCTGGGCGAATGGCTTGACGTCGGTCAATGTGCAGATATAGTGCCTGCGCTCAAGGCTCACTTCACCGTTAATGAAGCGTTCACTTTCAACCATGCCAATACTTTTCAGCCCTTTCCACCGAGTCCCATCGGGCAAGGTGTCCAAACAGGTCGACAGATAACACCGCCGCGTCTCTATGCGGCCATGACCGGGATGGGTTTCTTCATGGGTCTGCAACTGGCATAAAGTTGGATTGTTGGCGACTATGGCCACCTCGAAATAATCGGCAATGGCTTCATGCAGAAGTTTTTGGTTGTCCTTGACCGCCAAAACATAATCGGCTTGTTTCTCAACAATTTTTTCGGCAATGTCGGTTTACCCGCAGGGCATAAATGGCAGCCCATCGCATCTATCGTGATGATACAGCCTTTGATTTCGAGCATCTCCAGCAAAACCGGTATAGCCGTACAACGTTTGATTTGGCCTCGGTTTTGACTTGCCCTAGCGACAAACCCGCTTGGTTCGCCCAAGCGCTGACCCTATGAATGGCTCCGAGCTTATCCCTACGGTTGTAAGAGTGACGGGCGGTTTTACCATCAATGGCAACCACCTCACCCACCGTCAGTTCTGCAATACCCTGTACCCAGGCGATAAAAAATTCGCTCATTTGGGTGGGCTCGATGCGGGCAATCACCCGCGCTATGCAGTCATGCGAGGGAATGCCATTTTCCAATGCTATCCATTTTTTCAGCCAATCCTCTTTGTCTTTACCAAACTGTTCAATGGCTTCCCAGCCTTCAGCCCCACTAATAACCGCACAAATGGTCAAAATCATGATGTCGAGCAGTTTATGCCGTTTATGACGGTCTATACGCGGGTCTTCCAAAGAGGAAAAGGCTTCTTGTAAACTTAATGCCAACGATTACCTACAAAAATGCTTAGTATCTCATTTTAGGCCAATTTATATGCGCTTGCCCTGATCCGACAATGGGTGAACAGGAGCAAATCGAACGATTCGGCTATACTGTCCTATGCTTTTATTCGGAGCCTGATCATGCCAAAAAACAGCGACCTTAACGCCATAGCCCGTCAATGGGAAATTCTGAAAATATTAGTTAGCAAAAAATCGCCTGGGATTACAACTAAAGACTTGTTAGATAAACTGCACGTTCTTGGTTTTGGTATTACAAAACGCACGGTTGAACGTGATTTAGCGGAATTAGGCCGAGCTTTCCAGATTATTTGCAATGACAAGGGCATGCCCTATGGCTGGTACTGGGATGCAAACAATAAATTAGACCTCCCGATCATTTCCTTGGCAGAATCTTTGTCTTTGCGTTTGGTTGAAGAGTTGTTAAAACCACTGTTGCCGCAAGCTATTCTCAACAGCTTGCAGACGTATTTTCTTCAGGCACAAGCCAAGCTGGATATACTGCAAAAAAATAATGCCGTAGCTAATTGGCAGGAAAAAGTCCGCCATGTGCCGCCCACCCTGCCATTATTGCCGCCCGATATCAATCCCGATGTGCTGGATACAGTTCAACAAGCCTTGCTGTACGATCAACAAATCGAAATTGAATATGAAACGGATAAGTGTTCCAGGCAAACTTTACATCCACTGGCACTGGTGCAACGCGGCCCGGTCACTTATCTGGTCGCCACCGCATTTAACTATCAGGATTCCCGTATTTATGCCCTGCATCGTATTCACAGCGCAGCCAACACGGGCCGACCAGTAAATCGCCCCGAAGATTTTAACTTGGATGCATATATTGCCAGCGGTGCGTTTCAATTCGGCGGCGGGGAGAACCTTTGTGTAAAAGCAGAAATATGGGAAGGGCTTGCCCATATCTTACAGGAAACACCATTGTCGTTAGATCAACAAATTCAACAGGATGAAAACACCTTCACACTCACGGCCACTGTAACGGATTCGTGGCAATTGCGCTGGTGGATATTGTCGCAGGGGGATGGGATTGAGGTGATTGAACCCGTTATGCTGAGGGGGGAAATTGCAAGTAGCTTGAAAGCGGCGGCTGGACAATATGTTTAGCTTGCTCGCATACTGAAATTAAATTAGACAATGTCTGCTGTATTTGGGCATTAATGTTTGAAATGCAGGAACGGTGTTAATTTGCAATGCAATTTAACAAAATATATAAACTAACTGGTAAAAAATATTTTTATGGCTGCAGAAATTGTTAAATGTCACAGTAACACTCATATAAGCAATAACAAACTTTCATTGAAGCCGATCAATGATCTTTTAATGGAGAAATTTATTATACCCTCCTATCAAAGGGGATACCGCTGGACAAAAAGACAGGTTAGAGATCTGCTCAATGATATTGTTGATTTTCAGAAAGATAGTGAATCAAAAAATAAAGAGTCGTTTTATTGTCTACAACCTGTAGTTGTAAGAAACACGAATACAAATAATGAATGGGAGGTAATTGATGGACAGCAGCGATTAACAACTATTTATTTGATACTTAAATATCTAGAGGATGTTCTTAAGATCTACAGGAAACAGCCATATTCCCTACGATACGAAACAAGAAAGAATAGTGATTCATTTCTACAATCTATTGACCTTAGTAGGAAAGAAGAAAATATTGATTACTTTCATATATGTGAAGCATATGAAACGATAACAGAATGGTTTGAAGAACGTGATGGAAATTTAAAAATCGATTTTCTGACAACGCTACTTAATCCTGAAGAGTCTGGTAAAAATGTTAAAGTAATCTGGTATGAAATTAAAGAACCAATTGATCCAACAGATGTTTTTACTCGCCTGAATATAGGTAAAATTGCTCTTACCAACGCAGAACTGGTAAAAGCACTTTTTCTCCGATCGAAAACTTTTGAGAACAAAGAAAAAAGTTTTCTACAGCGGTTGAAAATCGCGCAAGAGTGGGACAGTATTGAAAAAGCACTTCACTCTGAGGCATTCTGGTATTTTCTGCAAAATGCTGACTCCTTTTCAAATCGAATCGAATACATCTTAAAGCTAATAGCTGATGAAAAATCAGATAATACCGTTGTCAAAGACGACCCTCTAAAGACATTTATTATTTTCAATAACTCTGTGTTTAGTAAAGAAAATATTGATGTAGATGCTGAATGGCTGAAAATAAAAAAGTACTTTATGACCTTTGATGAATGGTTTAATGATCGTTATCTATATCATATTATAGGTTATCTCATCAACGAAGGGGTTCCTATTTCAGATATCAGGAAATCCGCCGATGCCGAAGAAAATAAAACAAAACGGGCGTTTAGAAACGATCTAAAGCGAAAAGTATTTTATAAACTCTTTAGTAAAGAACTAGTATTAGATGAGAATATACATAATTTTATTAATGAAAAGTTAAATGATTGGGACTATGAAAAGGACTCAGGAAAAATCCGTTCAACTCTACTTCTGTTTAATATTTCAACCATTTTGCAAAATAAATCATCTAATCTCAGATTTCAGTTTGATAGTTACAAACTACAAGAATGGGATATTGAGCACATTCGTTCTGTGAAATCTGAAATGCCTAGCCGCTCTGATGATCAGAAGAAGTGGCTTGAAAATGTTCTCGAACACTTAACTGGAAGCAGGGATATTCAGCAAAAGACAGATGATCCGAATTGTAAAAAAATTATCGAACTGCTTGAAGTTAAATTGTTCGACCGTAATGGATTCGACAAAATTTATGAAGAAATACTGAAACATTTTAAGGAGGCGGTCGATGACGATACGGATAACTCTATCAGTAATCTTACCCTGCTTGATGCGCATACTAACCGAAGTTACAAAAATGCAGTGTTCCCAATCAAGCGGAAAAGAATATTAAGTCTGGATAAAACAGGTACCTTTGTTCCCTTATGCACAAAGAATGTTTTTCTAAAATATTACAGCCAGAAATGTGACAACATGATGTTTTGGAGCGAGGATGATAGGGCAGATTATTTTTCCACAATAACAGAGACACTTGGTGAGTTCTTTTTAGACAATAATGGAGATATGCAATGAATATCGGCGAAACACTCAGCTTTTTTCAGCTTTTTGACAAAGGGTTCGACATTGAAATCCCCATCATTCAGCGTGATTATGCACAAGGAAGAGAATCTGTCTTTGAAGTCAGATCACAGTTTCTAAATGATATATTCAACAAACTTTCTGAATCACCAGATAGTTTTACTCAGTCGCTTGACTTAGATTTTATATATGGAAGTCTGAACGGAAGGAATCCGGAAAAATTTTCCCCTCTGGATGGTCAGCAACGGTTAACAACGCTTTTTTTACTACATTGGTATCTTGCTTGTAAAGATGGGAAAAATGATGAATTTTATTCGTTAATTGGACAAGGTGACAAATCACGCTTTACCTACCAAACCAGAACAAGCTCTGCAGAATTCTTTAATGCCTTGGTTAATTCTATGGTACATATTCCACTTGAATTAATTAAACTTCTTCCTTCTGATAA
>CAJAVP010000059.1 GCA_903945375.1 uncultured Methylococcaceae bacterium
CCAAGCCGCCTCAGACCCGACAAAGCCCGCACCAACCGCGACCTGATACGCCGATAGCCCATCAAAACCATTTACACCATTCGATCCATCACGACCCGGTAACGAAGCCAACCAAGCCGCCTCAGACCCGACAAAGCCCGCACCAACCGCGACCTGATACGCCGATAGCCCATCAAAACCATTTACACCATTCGATCCATCACGACCCTTAAGCGAAGCCAACCAAGCCGCCTCAGACCCGACAAAGCCCGCACCAACCGCGACCTGATACGCCGATAGCCCATCAAAACCATTTACACCATTCGATCCATCACGACCCGGTAACGAAGCCAACCAAGCCGCCTCAGACCCGATAAACCCCGCACCAACCGCAAGCTGATACGCCGACAAGCCATCGACACCAACCGCCCCATCAGCCCCGTGCAACGAAAGCAGCCACATCGCTTCAGAACCCACAAAACCATCCGCGACCGCAACCTGAAACGCCGATAGTCCCGAACCCGCAGACCCCGCCGACGTCACAACCCGCCATGACTCCGATGCCACATCCCACACGACCGACACCAACGCCGCGCCATCATCCACCTGCGCATAATCGCCGGCAAACGCACTGGGCCATTCCGCTTCCAAAGTCGCTAAAGAGACAAACACCCCCTTAAAATGATCGCCCGAAGCCGCCTCCAAAGCCGTCTCATCGACCCACTCCTCCAACGCGGCATCATAAACAAAACTCATACCGCCACCTCAGCGAACGCCACCGAACCGCCAAAGCCGTTAAAAAACGCCTGCGACAGCGGATTAAACTCCTTAAAATTAGCCAAAAAACACTGGGAAAAATCTGCCGACGACACCGCCAAAGCCCCCATCGCAGGCAGCGCCACCCACTCAGGCTTAACCCCCGCAAACACCACCTCGCCGAGCAAATCCGCTCGCCGTTGCGCCTCAAACACCTTATCAAACGCTTCCTTACTTGACAGCGCCGACAGTGACACCGAAGCCTCACGCAGCGGCATTAACTTAGAACCGAATTTAAACCCCGCTGGCGACGACTGCACAGACGAACGCGACACCAACCCCAACTGCACCGCGCCATACTCCACACCCAACGCAGGCACCAACGCCTCCCCGACAAACACCCGACCTAATTGCACAAAACCCGAGGCAACCGGCTGAAACACCTCAATAATCACCTGATCCACGCGCACATTATCCGGCAAAAAAAACGTAAAATCCGGACGAAAAGACAGCTTCTCCGTAGCCGACAACACCGAGCCATTACGAAACGGCCACACCAACACATCACCCGACCGCCCCAGCACCGTACTATTTAGAGACCACGATATCCGCAACTTAGCATTCCACCCGAAATTATGATTAGCCAGTAGCACGACCCCAACAACTTGAGGCGAAGACCACTCCAACGTCAACGAAAACGCCGCCGCTGACAGCGACCTCGCCACCAACGGCAGCCACGGCGACTGCACATTAGCCAATGGCAACGCCGTACTAAACGCAATCGACGCCGACAGCGAAGCGACATCAACAACATTATTCAAACCTAGCGCTATCATCCTATCGCCCTCAACGTCAACGTTTGTCGCAAACAATCCAGCGTCAAACTCACTACCACCAACGATCGCCCCGCGTCATAGCCCAAACGCGGCGACACCACCCGCACAGAATCGCCAATCGACACATCCGGCAACACCGAATAATGACAAACCAGCTCCACCACATCACGACGCACCGACAGCACCGCCAACAACCGACCCGCGACCGCCAGAGCATTCGCCCGATCCCGCAACAGCGACTCAAACACCAACGCCTCCGCCGACAAAAATTGCGCGGCAGCCGACCCACTATTGACCGACACCGACAAAAACGACACCTTAAACCGTGCTTGCCGATCTTTCGCCACACCCGTTGCAAAAGCCGACTGCACCGCCTCAAACTTATCAAACTGCACCGTCACCGACTTCAACGGCACGCCATTACTGCCCAGGCCACACGCCAACCGCGACAAACTCAACACCTGCCAATCCTCAATCACCCACACCGGCAGCCCAGGCACCGACAACAACCCCGCAAACAACACCTGATCAACCACCCAATAAAACCCACCGACACTTTTAAGCAACCGATCTAACAAATCCCGAAACGACAGCTCCGAATTAACCCACAGCCCGACCGAACCGGCAGCATCTAACACTGTTTTAGATGCTGAATCCAACGCCAAGCCCGCTGCTCCCGCGACTTGCTCAACAACCGCCCCCGCTTCCAGCGCATTCACCGAAAACGCATTAACCACCAAAGTCCCCGAAGGCGGCGAAGACAATCGAATAAAGCCCTGAAAACACCCATACAACAGCGGCTTATCGCCCACCACAAACAGCGCCTCACCCAGCGTGACCGACGCCTTCAGTGCCGACTTCAACACCACCAGCCCCGACTTAACCGACTTGACCTGATACATTGTCGCGTGACCCGAGAATTGCAGCCAATCGTTTGCCCGAATCGACTCACTGAGCGCGACCGACACCGACCACTTGCCTTTATTCGCCGCCGCCGCCATCGTAGGCGACAACACCTGCAAATCAGCCTCCGAGCGAAAAAAATTAAGCACATTGACCGAAGCCCCCGCCAATACCGATTCCGCCAACGGCGGCGACACTGAAAACTGACCATTTGCCAAGCTCGATGACACCGTATACACCGACACACTCGAGCCAAACGACACCTCAGACCCCTTGGGCAGCGTATCCAACGGCAGAGGAAACGTTGACACCGCCTTAACCACCGAACTGCCCTTAACCGCCTTCAGCGTCGTCTTAAAGCGCACCAACTTAACGCCGCCGACAAACACCTCCGCAATCCGACAATCTGCCCGATCCGACACCTGATAAATCAACAACGCCGGATTCACCAACACCGGCGCCACTGCCTTACAAAACCCAAACAGCTGAGGCTTCACCTGATCCATCACCTCCTCACCGCCCTCCAGTCCCATCGGCAGCGCATTAGAGCCAGCAAACCGCGCCAACGTAAATGGCAAAGCCAGCGCCTCCTGTCTCGCCCGTAGCGACACCACCAGCTGATCCGACTGCTCCGCAACCTTCGCCACCGTGCCCGAAAAATAGCGCGTTAGCAGCCCCGCCGAAACAAACGACACCGACACCTCCCGACCATCCAGCGCCAAATCCGCCAAAAACGCCAGCCCGCCATCCGCATTCGCCAACACCACATCACCGACACTGGCCGCACCGAACACCGACAACAGCCCGCCGTCATTCGCTGCCACCGTCACCAAAGCCGGTGAAATAATACGCGGCTCAAAAAAATGTCCAGCGGCATCGACAAAACCAGACTCACTAAAGCGCAGCGACACCGGCGTATTGTCCGCATCTACCGCCTTAATCGACAACAGCCATTGACTCATAACCCCTAACTCCTACTTGTAAAAGTCAACGCTCACTCATACCGCCAAGCGTTGTTGCCGAGCCAAAGCTGTCAACGCATCCGCTTGAAGCTGAGCCTGCTCCAGCAACTTCTTAGCCGCAAAGCGATCCACCTCAATACTTTGCGCCTGTCCAGCCAACTGCTGACCTAATGCCGAATTTACTTTTTCCAACAACGCCACCGCCTGCGCCAATAACGCCGACTGCTGCACCACCACCGTTACTAACGGCGTGGTAGACCCTGCTCGCACCGGCACCGGCACAACAGGCGACAACACCGCAGGCAACACCCGCGCCTCAGGGGCAGACAACACCCGCTCATCCTTATGCAGCTGCGCGATATAACCATCAAATGGAACGCGCAACAGCCCCGACTTATGATGCCCATCGATCGACACCCCCTCTTTATTCATCAGCGTTGACAAATCAAAAAAACCACTCGCTAATGACGAAAAATCCACCGCTTTCAGCTGACTTGCTAACGACTTATCCGGCAATAAACCGGCTAAATAATCAACAGAGTTCCCTGCAAAATGACGTAACAACTCATCAATCGAATCGCCCTGCATCGTTATTTTTCTATTAGCAAATTGATACGTCTGCGCCGCTTTACTTAATGTTAACGTGACCGCAGGCATAGGCTGTCCGATGACTTTGGATACTATTGACGCTGTTTGCGAGAAAAGATTGCGAACACGCTCAAACTGTCCGCCCGGTTTTGTCAGTATGTCTTGAACACCTGATTGATTTAAAGAATCAATTTTAAGACTGTAATCACCCAAATTCTTATTCGTCATCGGGTCAAATTGATTTTTGACTTCAAAATACTTACTCGACGTCCCTGTTAGCCCGCGCTGTGAAGCCGCCGCTTCGAGACGCCCCCCTTGTTGTGCATAACCATTTGCAGAGCCTGCGCCCTGCTTAAAGTCACGCAAATCAGCAATCGCCGAAGTAACTGCATCGACCGCCGAAACCACATCATCCACCGACGCCTTAATCAGCCCCAACTGCGTCACTTGAGTAGTCAACTGAGCCAACTGCAAATCCGCCGTCGACTTAACCGCTTGACTCTCGCCCAACGCCTGCGCCACCGTGCCATTCACTGTCGCAAAATCAGACACATAACCCATCCCCGAGCCATTAAACGACTGGGACGACTCTAAAAACGCCTGCGCCACCGACGACAACGACGACAACGCCGATTCCCGTTGCGCCGTCGCGCTCAGAGGATTATCCAGCACCGCCTTAATCGACAAAAACTGCGAGCGCGAAGTGTTATACACCGACTCCGGCGCTGCCGTTGACAGCGAACCCGACACCAACGACTGACGCAACGACGACAGCGACGACACAAAACCGCTATACAGCTCAGACTGCTTAGACAGCAGTCCCTTCGCGACATCAAACTGCGATTTAACAGCATCTTGCAAACTCGACAACGCCGAACCCGCACTGGCCGACACCGCACTAAACCCCGCCGACAACGCCAACAACTGATTCAACAAGGTTTTACCCGCCTCAGTGCTCGTATCCAGCCCTAGCACTAGCTCGCGAAAGCCCGCCGTTGACGATGGCATCACCACCTTCAACGCCGCAAACGCAAGCACCATCTCACGCAGCTTGGCATCTGCTTTTTCAGCATCCGAAAAATACTTATCATTAAACGATGCCAACGACGACGACAACACCGAAGAACCCCCTGCTTGCATAATTGACGTATCCGACACCGCCGCCTTAGACAGCCCCACCGCCGACAACGCCGTGTGCAACGTCGTTAACGACTGCTGATACGACGCTGAATCCTTCGCCAACTGAGCAAAACTATCAGACAGCGGCAACAACCGCCCTAGTAATGTTTTGCCCGACTCAGTGCTAGCGTCCAGACTTAGCACTAACTCGCGAAAGCCCGAAGTTGACGACGGCAGAGCCAAACCCAAGGACTGAAAACTCTCCGCCATGACTCGATTACGTGCTGCCAACTGCTCCGTATCCGAAAAATACTTATCATTAAACGCCTGCAAACCCGACGTTAACGCACTAAGACCACCCGCTCCTTGCACCGTCCAAGCATCGACAGCTTGTAGGCTAATCCCCGTGCTTTGCATCAACCGCCTAACCGCCAACCAATCCTTATAACTGGACACCAAATCCGTCACCGCCCCATCAAAGCCTTGGATCATCGCCGTCAACCCCGACTGCCCCGCCACCGCCTTCAACAGCGACTGACGCACAATCTCCACACCAATGTCGCCTTGTTTATTGACAATATCCGTAAAAGCAATCGTCGTAAGGCCAAATTGCGCCAACGTGCCCTTAGCTTGCCCGACCCCAATCACCACCCGAGCCGCCGTTTCTAGCATACCCTCGCCCAAGCGTTGATAATCGCCGACAATCTTGCCAAACACTGTTTCTGCCATCGTGTCTAAAGCAGTGGATAACACCGCATTGACTTTTTTACTTGCATCATCCGAATTTAAACCTTGCAGCTCAATTTGCACATTAGGAAACTGATAAGAATTAATTTGAGACGTCAAATCACTACCCAGCGACACCGCCAACTCCAAAGCCACTTGCCCCGCTGATTTAAAAACCTTTGCCAACGACGCCACTAACTTTTCATCGAGAGCGGTTTCTACATTAGTTCTGCTAACCTCGCTAAAAAACAAATAATCCGTCACCGTTCTGACGGTATACGTTTGCTTGGCAGTAAATCTATTCTCATTAATATCTGTCATCGATTGGGCAGGGATACGTATACCCGCGTGTTCAATACCTGATGACGAACTACCAAATCCTAACCAGCCTAACACCGGAAAATTAGACACGACAGATTGCAAAAATGACGGCTTATTAACGCCATTCACATCAACCCCAGCGGTTAACCCATCCACACCATTCGCTCTAAAAAAAGTCGTTATCATCCCCGTCAACGCGCCCTGCAAATTCGCCATGCCCTGATTAATCCCATGCAGCTCAGGAAACTCTGAGGCATGAATATCCTTTAGCGTCTTACTGATATTACCGATTGACTCAGACTGCTTAGACGAATCACCTAACACCGTCCCCGTAGAGGGCGATTCCTTCGGCGGCTCAACAGTGCCACCGCCACCGCCCGCAAAGCCCAAGCCCGCCATTACCGCGATCATCGCCGCGACACCGGCAAAGCCCAGCCAGCCTGACTGCTCAAACATCTTAGCCGCACCCGCCGCGACACTTTTACCGGTGGCGAAAATAGACACCGCAATTTCTTTCATCTTCATCGCCATAGACAACACCGCCAAGCCCATTTCCAGCGCATGAAACGCCCGCGCCGCTGCCGTCTTCTGACCAAACATCGACGCCGCCGCCCCCGCGACTTGTCGAGCGCCATCAATGCCTAAGAGGGCATTCTTTTTCGTTAACGACTGCTCCTCAGCGGCATATTTCAGCGTATTCGACGCTTTCGTCGCTTGATCCTTTGCCCACTGCACGGCATCCTTCTCACGATCTGCACCCTGCCACGCCGCGTTTTGTGCTTGCTTATCCCGCAAATCCGACAACGCCTCAGCATTCTCCTCCAGCGACTGACCCAACCGACCAAAAGCATTAACCAAGCTAGAAATGCCGCCCAACGCCGCATCAAACACCGTAGTAGAGACCTCACCCAAGCCTTGCATTTTCTCCTTAGATTGATCTAACGAAGCGTTATAAGCGTCTAATGAAGACCGTGTGTCATCGATCTGCTTTTGTTGCGCCGCCACCGCCTCATTCTTATCAAACTGCGCGATAATCGGTGCCGTTTGCTCTGGCGTAGTTACGCCTTGATCGGTGAGCTTAGACAGCAAATACGCCTTTTTTGATAACGTCAGTTGCAAATAACTATCGCGCAAGCTATCTAAACTGGTTTTTTGCGCGTCCTGAACCGTTTTCAACTTATCGGCATTATCTAATTCCGCAGATTTTTGCAACAACAGCAACGCCTGCGCTTCCGACAGCTTTTGTAACGCAGTATGCTGTAAATCATATTCCAACAAGCCCGCGCGATTAGTCACACCACGCAACGCCATTTCTCGCTCTAACTGAGCCAAACGCTGCTGATAATCTTTCGTTAACGCCTCTTGCGCCTTCACTTCCTCAGACACCTCCCTGCGCGTCGCCTTAACCGCCGTCGTGATTGCCGCTTGTTTTTCCTTTTGCGCGTCTTGTAACGCGAGTAACTTCGCGTTTTCCTCGACTAACTGCGCTTGCTCCAACGGATCTTTAGAAAACTGCGTCACCGTTTTGGCATAATAATCTTGCGGCGACAAACTGACTTTCGCCTGATCGTCCTGAAGCCGCGCCAACTCCTTAGCAAACCCCGACACCTTTACCGCATTCAACTGATCGAACTGATCTTTTAACGCCACCAAACCGCGCGTATACGCCTCCAAAGGCAACAGACCGTTATTAAATGCCGTCGTAATCTCAGCCGATTTTTCTTTAAACACCTCCACCGGTGAGCGCAACGACAACAGTAAATCCAAGCGTTGTTGCTCAGATAAATTCGCTTTGTCCAACGCATTGCGATACGCCAGCGTGCCATTCACATTCTCATCAATCGCTTGAACATTACGCTGATGCGCCGCTGTCAGCGCATCGATTGATGACCACTGACCCGACACCGCCGCATAAGCCGCCTGCGCCCAATAACTCAAAGACTCAAAGCGTTTTGCCCACGCGCCAATCCACTGCGTTGCGGCATTCGCCACCGATGAAAAACTGTTCAGCCAAGTGCCAAACTGAAAGCCCATAAAGCCCACCATCGCGACATTAAGCGCGTTCATAGGATTCAGCAACAGCCGCACACTTGCCGCCCATGATACGGTTGCACCGGTAGCGGCGGCCTCTGCTGTTGCTAACGCACTCACCGCCGCCGTTGCCGCAAGGGCAGAGCGTGACTGCTGCTCACCCAAAATCGCCAACTCCCGCAACACCGTGGCGCGTTGTTGCTCAGCAAGCGCCAAGCGTTGCGTGATCACCGTCCCTTGCGCCATTGCGCCAAACCGTTGCACATCAGCACGGGCACTCGCCACTGACGCATGACTGACCGACAACTGCACCAAAGCCGCCTCACGACTCGACACAATCGCCGCTTGAGTCGCCCGAACGTCTAACAATTGCGTCGTCGCATGACGTAAAGCCGCTTGCGTTGCAGCGGTCGCGGCTGCGGTATCAGCCTGCCGCGCTATCACCAGCGCCGCGTGCTCACTGACCAACGCCGACACCGCGCCCACCCCCTTAATCGCCAACGCTGCCACCGCCGTTTCACCGACCAACATCAACCCATTTAAAATCGGCGTTAAATGACCCGCAATGGCATCCACACCACTCGCCAATAAACCGGTCGCGCCACTCGCCGCATTAGCCGATTGCACATACTGACCAAATGCCGTTTGGACATTAGTAAACGCCCCCGCCACAGTAACCGGCAGGCGCGCAAATTCCTCAGAAACTTTCTGATACTGCGACAACAACGCAGGCAATATCTTGTTCGTCGTCAACTCACCGCCTTCCGCCATCGCCCGCAACTGCCCGACATTGACATTTAAGCCATCCGCCAAGGCATACACCACCCGCGAGCCATTTTCCATCACTGAATTAAACTCATCCCCACGCAACACGCCCGACGCAAACGCTTGTGCCAATTGCGTGGTCAACGCCATTTGCTCAGATGTGGCTTTGCCCGAAATTTTGATAGACTTAGCTAGTAGATCCGTCACTGCCAAGGTAGTGCCGACTGAACCCCCCATTGACTCAATCGCCTTATTAGTGCGAGAAAAAATGGCGGCATTACCCTCTAATGCAGAATGGGAACGCAAAGAAATAGCAACCAGTGCCGCTTGTGCTTTAGAAAAATCCGCAACGCCAGTGGTTGCCAGTTTGATACGGCTTTCGATAGATTGCAGCGAATCAGCAAAATCCACCAACGAGCGGCCCGTGGTCGCCAACGCCAACAGCGACAAACTGCCTGCCGCCATTTGCGCAATATCACCGACCCGTAACAGCCCAGAAGAAAAAAATGCGAGTTGCCGCGACGTAGCTTGTGTTGCCGAAGCGAGTTGATTGACACCGCGTGTCGTTTGATTAATGACCGAAACCGACCCGTCGTCATTGACACGAATCCGAAGGCCCAAAGAGAGATCATTAGCTGCCATGACAAACCTCGATTTAAATAGTAGGTTAGCGAAGCCGGTCAGGAAGATAAAGCTTCCCAAGCCGCATTCCCAAGCTAGAGCCTGGGATCGAGGAGAAACCGCCTACGCTTGATTATCCGCCTTACGCTGCTCGGCCAGCTGATTAAACGCCGCCATTGCGCCTATTTCCAACGCTTGAATATCGTCAAACAACTGGCGTTGCGTGGTTTTATGTGAAACTTGCAGTCCAATGACTGCCACCACAGCGGCATAATCCAAGCCCGTTATGGCATCAAAACTAAACCGCCACTGACTTTGTAGTTCGGCAAACAGCTCAACAGCTGACCAGGACTCGGCATACACGACAAAATCAGTCGCTAACTTATCCGCTGACAACCAGTCGATAAACCACCAAGGACGCTCTAGCAGCGAGGGCGTCACGATTTTAGGTAAATCAGGCACGCAAAAAAATTCAGTATCGGATAGCTTAGCGGCCTTGGGCGCAGCCAGCGCGTCACCCATCGCAAACACATAGCCCGCCGCGATTAGTTTCCCCGGCGTGCCTTCTTATAATCCGCGCTAGTCAACCCACGCTGTACTGCCATAAACGCATCAGCAATAGGTTGTTGTAACCAGCTTTCTGCCAAAATAGCGTCTAACACCTCAGGCGAAAACGCTATCGGTTGGTTTTGCGCATCCAGCAAAGGGGTAATGTTTTTAATATACGGGGCCGCGACAACAGTGATCGACTCACGCGCTTCCGCGAGATCCGCATCAGATAACGACTCGGGTTTTGTTCGTACCAAAAACGATAACTCATCCCAACGCTCTGAAATTCCCTTCCAGATCGCCTTATCGACAATCTCAATTTCCACATCAAACCGATGCACCAGCACCTTATCCCCATCCAGCGGTTCTTTCGCTTCGATAGGCACACTGCGCGTGGTTTTTTTACTGATAACTAAAGCCATGATGATTCCTTAAACAGTCGGAAGGTGGGCAGAACTGCACTGCCCACCGTTTTAACTTAGTACAAATAAGGTGGGCAGCACTGCACTGCTCACTGTTTTAACTTAGTACAAATACTGAACTTGAACGCCGTTGCTGTTCCATTGCCCTGAAGTTGGCAACGCCAAAATAAAGGTTTTACCGGAAATATCCGTGACATCGATAGTTAACGCGACATCCCATGATAGGCCGTCTGGATCGGTATAACGCACCGTGGCAAAGTTCATAATGCCCTGCAGACCATTGCGCGGTGCGTTTGATAAAACAATCTTATCATTTGCAACGACTAACACTTCCAAGACCGGACGCGCGGTTAACGCATCGGCATAGGCTTTTAATGACGCTTCTAAAGCGGTATCGGCAGCGGCAAAAGCCACACGGATTGCACCGGTTTCGGTTTGCACTTCACCGAGTGTATCCATAGCCGTTGTTGCCGTGCCTTTAATTTCCGCAATGGCGGCAGTAATCGCAGCCGCTACATTGGCATTCGGATCAACCGCGATATAGTCGGCAATTTCTTTCAGCGTGTTTAACGCCGCCGGCGCATTACCTACGACATCTGCAATTTCTTTACGGAATGAGCCAGCCGTTAAGGCATCACCATTGACCGTATCTAACAGCGCTTTATTCGTCGATACCGTTGCAGAAATAGCATTCTCAGCCGCAACACGAAGTAAATTTTCAGCGGTAGCCGCACTTTCAACGCCGCTAATCGCCGCTTGACGTGCGATAACTTCATTACTGTCTGCAATAGCCAAAGCGGCTAATTGAGCGTCTAAACCTGCGATTAACGCGGTACTGCGTTTAATAAAACCCATGATAATTCTCCAAAAGTTAATTTCCCGTTTTGCTTAGTCGGGCAACTGAGAACGACTCGCTTGCGCGTGCCGGATAAACTGGCGCACCAAATCAAACTCAGCCTTGACCGTTGCGCTGTAAACATCGCGAAGGCGTTTGCATTCGCTTAAACTAATCAATAAATGAAACTCACCGGGTTTAATCTCATAAGGCGTACCCTGTACCGCCGCCCATGCGGCAAAATAATGGTCGCGCACAATCATGTGGCAACCAAATAAGAAACAACCGCATAACACCCCGTTAAATCGGTTTGGGTATCCAAAAAAATCAAAGATTGCGCCTCTACCTTAACGTTATCCATTTCACCCATAACCCAGTCCCCGTGTTCTTGCCAGAACACCAAAGCTAAATCAAACACCACCGCGTTATTCAGCGGCAGACTCGGCAACGTACATCGATGAGCAACAATCGGCAGTCTTGCTGTCGTGACCAACGCCACCCCAGCCGCGCCTTTATCACCTTTAATCCCCATCGGACCAGACGGGCCTTGTTTGCCCGCTGTTAAAACCGTGACGACGCGATTGAGCGTCGTTAACACTGCCATTATCATTAACGCGTTCTCAGCGTTAGTTTGCCTAGCGCGAGCGTATTAACAAAGCCCGATAAATCCTTCGTGCGAACGAAATAAGCAAACGTGCCGGCCCCAAGTGCCAGCGTTTGATCATCCGTAACTGTAATCAGAATGTTGTAATCTGTGCCGCCTAACACAACCCCGTTTTGCTCGTTGATCACTAACACTGGATCGAGATCATTAGCTTGTTTGCGTATTTCCAGATCAACAGTCCAGCCGGTCACATCAATCAGCACGTTTTGATCATCAGCATGACGAAACGCCATTTGCAGCGTGTCTTGCACATATTCTTGATAATTAATTTTTGCGGTATTACTTTCAATGGTCGGCATTAGGAAAAGTCCTAGATAAGTAGGGTAGGCAGTGCTTTTCTGCCCACCTTTCGGGTTAATGATGCAAAACTATTGCAACACCATCTGCCAATCGCCACCGTCTGAGGTCGGCACCATCGATAAATCTAACGACAACATTTGTACACCGTCTTTTTCTGAATCGGATGGATTAGACAACTGCACGGATTGGGCGAATAGCGCAATCTGATTACCGATTGGCCCGTGCGTAAACGCAAACACCGTTTTACGACCGGTTTTCACAAGCTCATAAAAATCCATCTCAGATTGCTTGGGCGCCCAAATGCCGACCGAACCCTTAACAGCACGATCTTTAATGTAAACCGCTTCAAACCCCGGGCAATTGGTATGCACCACCTCGTTACCGGCATCAAAACTGATTTTGTCAGTGACCGTGTTAGCGTAATCGCCAATAATCAAATCCTTAGTATTTTCAAAATTGACCGGCACCGGCTCTACCCACTTGCTCACGTCATAAGTAGGCAAAGATGCATCTTCATAGCGATCAACAATACCCGTGTACGTAAATTTTGCCGTGGGCAATTGACCGGTCGAGAAATCCATCGTGAACGTTCCCATTGCTCCTGTGAAGGTGTGCAGCGCCCCATCTTCGTAGTAATAAATCGTATTGGTTTTAAACGCCGTCGAAATGGGGTAGTAGCGCACAAACGGATTAATCACGTAAGGTATTCCGGTTGTGATAGTCTTAGAGAACGGTTTGCCGACCGTGGCGATTTTTGTACTGCCGTCATAATTGATAATCAACCGACGTTCCGGAATGCTGTAAAGCGTTGTAGTGGCAGCGGCAAACTGCAACGCGGTTGTTAGTTCAATGACTTTGGTAGCGACCGTGCTGCTTTTAATTTTGCGCTCTTCGATCAATGAATACGTGCTACTCGAGGTCGGTAGTGCTGATAATTTTTTATCTAACGTCACCGTCAACCCCGACTTACTCGCAATTTTGCGAATGTCGGTTTTTGAACCCGTGGTCACTCGCAAAAAACAACCCGTTAAGTCCATTGTCTTGTTGATATAATTTGCCACCACTTGCAATATGACTTGTTTGTTCATAACGGTTACCCCGGGTTGTGCTGGCAACGTGCCGGACGTATGTGTTAGACGAGCAATGCCGCCGACTAACTCATCATTCTCAACTAAGCTCGTATCTGCTGTCGCTAAAGTAAACGAAAGTTTATCCGCCGTACCGCTAGCACAGGTGTTGCTAGCTAAGGAGACCAATACCGAGGTGCCACAAAAAATGTCATTAGTGCTAGAAGAACCGGCCTCTAACGTCAACGTGTTTGACGTACCCGCCGCTGCATTACCCGAAATAGCTTGTGTAGAGGCATATTGCGCCACGCCACAGCCGGTCATCAACACATCCCACGCAGGAACAGTTCCGGGTGTGGGTACACCATTTGCATCACCACCAATCGCCAAGGCAATTTCCATTTCAATACTGCCTTCGTAACTTGAAATAATCTTGCCTCCACTGCCTAAAAAAGGTCTGATACTGTTGCGATCAATCGCCTTGGTTTCCATTTTTTTGACCGTCAACGATTCTAAATAAATCCCATTTGCAGAAGTAGGTGAACTATCTGTGCCAATAGTGCCTTCTTGCTTGACTAACACAAAACGTTTACGATTTAAACGGGGGGTCGGCAGGCTCATTTTTGTACTCCAACATTGGGGATAGGTGCAGCGGCGGGCGCTGATACCGGAATCGGTGCGGCAACCGGCGCCACTGGCGCAGGTTCTTCACCGTCAAATAAAAAGTCATCCACATCGGCGCGATACACGCCTTGGCGACCCGATTGTTTTAATTCTTGCTCAGTCATAAGACCTCCTAATAATTCAGACGGTTAAAGCGCGTGAGAGAAAATCGGTCGATAAACTTAATCACTTGCTCAGTTTTTTGACTCAAATGAGCCGTCACATGAGCGACAGGTGAACCAGAATAATCCGGCAGCCAGCCACACAATGCAGTTAAAATTTCCCTTCGACAATCGAACAATACCGCAGCATCCGCATCACAATAGACATCATTGATCGATGCCGAGCGGCGGATAACAAGCTCCACCGTGACCGTCGCCTTAACCAATTGCCTAAAATCATTCACTAAGCTATTGGGATGACTGTCTTCTTGTTCAAGATAAACAAAAGCGACTGGCGATTCATAATAATCAATCGTCAAGCTCGGGTCAGGTACGGTTAAAAACACCCGATCACATAAAATCGGACACGCCGTTTTTAAACGCTCCACCCAGGGTCGAACATCAGTTGGGCTTATCATTTGTCATCACTCGCGCTAATTTAGCTTCTACCAGTTTTTCAATAATGAAAATAGCGCGACTGCCCATGTGTCCTGAAATACCGACCATAGCCGCTGTTAATAACGAATTAAACTGAGCGGATTGACAGAGTAAAAAAGTCAACACACCGACGAACCCTGAAATAAATAACTCGCCGACTAATTCAGCAAACGAAAACCGGATATGCCCTTCTTTGATTTTGCGTACATAGCTCGCAACACCGCCCCAAAATGAAAGGCCGATCATCCAAGCAAAGGGCATATACTCTTTATAAGAGTGAAATAAATCTGGTTCGTTTTGCATAAAATACTCAAAAGAGTTGTAAAAAGTTACTCGTTCCAAAGTACGCATCTTAACCGGCTAATTCTTGCCGCATCTGCTCCAGCAAATACACCTTAAGCTGTGCATAATCAACAGTAGACACCCCCAAAAATGCGCGAGGGGGAAGACTCACCTGCCAGGCTGTTAAAGCCGCTGAAACCCGTAAGGTTTTTAAAATAGCCCCCGCCTGCGCGATGTTTAAATTTTCCGTAATCCATTTTTTACTTGGGGTTTGCCGACGACCACCGGGCAGACGGCGCTTAAACCCCACATCCAGCAACGCTTTCGCTTGCGAGCGCGTCGCCGGTTGATTGCCAGACCTGGGCGGCATACCGGCTTTAAACTGTGCTAAGCTAACTGTTTGCGACAAGCCTAATTGTTGCCGTGCTGCAATTTGGCTTGAGCGCAACACGCGCCACCCGATCAACGCATCACGTTGACTTTTAGCGATGACTGATAGCAGCCGTCCTAGCTTGACCTCCATTTTTCGGCGACCTTGCTTGCGTGGCGCAAATGGACGGTCGTTAATATCGGTTTGAGTGTGTACGTGCGCTTTATCTAACCGCACTACCTCGTTAGCAATAGCGTTTATCATTCGAGACTGCAACCGCCCCGCACGTCTTAAGCGTTCACTGACCTCAGCACCGCCCGTTAAACGTATCTCACTCATGGCAACAACGCATAACGCTTTTGTTTAAATACCACATCGCCACTCGCCTGCTCGATCACCACGAGATTTTCCACAAACTTCACTTCAAATTCTAAATTGCAGCGATACACATCCAGCACAGAAACGCTGATATCAATATCGCGTTGTCCTAAATGATCGCCGTCAAATTCCAACAACCACGCCACCAGCCGCGCAAACAATTCGTTTTCATGCAGATTGGCTAGCGGATAATGGGTAATAAAAAAAGTACAGCTCACGTGTTTTTCAGCTAACACCACTTGATCCGACGCCGTCACTCGACCCGCAGGATACAGCGTCACTGAATCGACGACTGACTCAATTTGCTTAGCATCAACCAAATTGGCATTAATCAAATAAGCTGTTAATGCCTCTAATTTGTTCATAACAGCGCGATCGTAGCAAATTGTGGATCACGAAAATCAGTATGAAAGACTATCGATAACAGTAACTCCATACCACTTTGCGCTTGCGTTAGCCAATAATCCTCGGTTAATTGCGCATCGTGTGCCGCCTTGTCAGTTGGTAGGTGTTGCACGGTGTGTGCTTGCTTGAGCAGAAAGGCTTTAGCTTGGCAACACACTGCATGACTGTATAAAATCAACAGCGCTTCTTCATCATCAATCGGGTCGGTGTTCGCCAAGGCGTAGTTTTCTAAGCTTGTAAAGCCTTGATTTTCAATCGTCTCTTTCGCAACATATAATTTCCGGTTAATCTGCAAAATCGCTATCTTTATCGTGGTGCTAATTACCTCATCCGCATATTCCACCGGCACACGGTACTTTTCGGTTAAGTCCCCAATCGTGACATCCGGCCAAAAATTGTCGTTGGCTAGACTGCGATCAGTAGTTAATCGGGATTTACCACTGAGGCTCATGGGTGTTTACCCGTTGACATCAAGGTCGCCAGCTCAACAGCTCGGCCTTTCACTTGCCGTGACCAATTGCTTTCTAACATATGTAAAGACGCGCCGTGATACTCTTCACGATTGAGACACGCAAAGGTATTGTTAAAACGCATCAATCCCTCGACACCCAAATTAAACGCCATATCAATTAGCACCGCTTGCCGCACTTCGTTAAGTTTTGGCCAGCAGGCTATTTTTTGTTCTAAAGTAAATTCAATGTGATCGACGCAACAGCGCAGTAATAAACTAGCCGCCGATTCTGTGATGCCGTGATGTTCAAAGTCGCTGATTTTTTCAGACGCTAAATCCAATGGATTGGCGTCTAAGTTATAGCCATAACCGATCGTTTTTTTGCCCGCTGTACAGCGGTAAACGCGATCCCTAAAGCCTTCGTGTTTTTTGAGTAACTCAATAACTAATGCAACCATATTGACCTCGGTAAATAAAATTAGGTGCCAGCCCTTGGTTTTCCTGTGTTGTCACTGGAGAACACAGGCAATCTAGGGCTGGGCTTTGGGGTGGAGTCGTTAAACTTTGTTACACCGGTCAATGCCCGCTTGGGCTTTGGCTTTTAAGGTTTTAGCTCCGGCTTTTTTATTTGCGTTTTCGGCTTGTTCACACTGTAATACCGCGTTTTTATAGCCGATTAATGCCTCATCTATGTCTAGGTTTTCATACGCATTATTGGCATCGCTAACGCTATGTTTTGCCGCCATCACGTACATTTTTCCGCTGACAGCAGGATGTAGATCCCATGCGCTAACTTGATCAACCACCTGTTTTAAATAGGGCTCGGCAGATTCTTTTTTCTCTAACAGCGTGTTCGCCCAGTCATAGACTGCATCACATAAAAAGGTGGGCAGGTCTCGATCAAAGTTGCTTGGCATCGCCTGCTGTTGCTTAATGAGCTTTAGCGCGACGGCAATACCTCGTTCAATGTCGTCAATATCAAATAACCACACCATCGTGCGTACTGCGACGGGGTTGGCATAATGTTTATCGCTGTTGATGTAATCCTGCACAAAGGGCAAATAGCCTTTTATGACTTCCCGCTTGAATGCGACCTTCTCCTCCACCGTGCGCAAAGCTTGCAGGGTTGCCAAGTCGCTTTTTAGGGCAAGTTGGTAATGTGCTAAGGTGGTGGGCATCGGCTGAGCAATGGGCTGATCCGCTTGCGGTTTATACGGGTTAATCCCCGTGCTAGCGGCTTGCTTTAATTGCTCGGCCTTAATGCGGTCTGCGGCTGTTAAGCGCAAGGTTAGTTAACAAAGCTGATGTTTTCGTACAAAATGGCGGCTTCTTCGTTGTAAACCACATGCCCCGCATTGGATGAGCTGTAATCTTTGATGTGATTACCGGCTGGCCACGGCTGAATGGTGCGGCGCATACTGCCTTCTTGGGTGTAAAACTGAAGGTTGCCAACTTGGGTGACCAATACCGTACTATCTGGGAAAAACGGCGGTACGATGGCACGCAATCCGCCGTAGGATTGCAGCACTTCGCCGCCGTTTTGCATGACAATGAGCTTTTCTGAGGCACGCTCGACTTTGCTGGCGTAAAACTTACCTTCTTCGCGTGCCACTAAGTCATCAGAGATATAAGCGACCAAATTACCGCGCAGCCACGGTTTGATTTTATTTTTGGCTTCGGCAACCAGCACATCAAGGTTTGGGTAGTCCACACTGCCAATCGCCATAGGGATATCGGCTGTGCCCATGAAGTGTTGCGAGCCGCTATTAAAATCACGGATCAGACGCAACCAACCTTTGCACAAATCTTGTAATAAAGGGTAAGTCGTTGAGTTGGTGGTGGCGGCTGGGTCGACATTGACTAATACCCCTGCGACGATGCCACCACCGCCATGCCAGCCTGACATGACTAAGGCGTTAAACTTGTTCAGCATTAACAATGCTTGATAACGGGCTTCAAAGTCTGGAAATTTTGACCAGGCATCAATGTCCGAAAACTTCATATGGGTGTTAAATTCAATCGCCCTTAATAAATAATCTTGGGTGGTTAAATCTAAAAATGATTTAGTGACGCGATCGGTTGCATCGGTATTGGTGCGACTGGCCGTTGCACCAGACAAGTTCATCAGGACTTTTTGTCCGACTAAATCACGCACCATCAGCATCGTGAAGTACGGCGCAAACCAGCCCGCTTGTTCAACAATTTTATTGGCTAAGATTTGTTCTGTCGTGGGCGAGGCCGCGAAAGACAACACTTCTTTACGCGGGATGTTGTTGTATTCGGCTATTTTGTCGAAATAGCTGCTTAGCTTTGCTTCAGCTGCGGTGCTTAATGGCATTAGATTTCCTTGGTTGTCTGGTGAGGGCGGCGTTAGGCGTAAACCGAATCGTCCTGTTTTTTAGTGAAGTCATGCTGGTCTTGCGAGCCGGGAATTTCATCTTTTAAGGCTGCATTAAAGGCGTCGGTCAGCGTGGTTAATTTTGCTTCTAATCCGGTGAATTGTGTTGCCTGCTGCTCTAGCTTGAGCTTTAGCTCGGCGTTTTCTTGTTCCAGTGCGGCATACTTTTCTGACGCCGTTGTGCCTTGATCATCACCTTGCTTTAAGGCTTTTATGTCTTCGGTTAAGGCGGCGAAGTCGTTTTTCAGGGTGTCGAATTCTGCTTTGCTGATCGTTGGCATGGTGTTGTCCGTGTTGAGTTGTTTGGATTTATGCGAAGTGAATAGCCTGGCAAAGAATGAGGCGGCTTGTTTGATGTCGTCATCATCGGCATCTTCATTAGTAAAGGTCATGTTTAGCTCATAAGTATCTGAAAAAATTAAGCCCTTGTTTTTAGCATCAGGCCGCTTGGCGAACTCTATTTGTTGCGTGCCCAGGCTGGCAGGGGTATTGGTTGCGCCTACGCCCACTAAATAGGCTTTACCTGTTCCAGCAAAATTAGTCTGCACGGCGATAGAGCAAAATTGACGCTGTCCATTTTTAACGTCGTCCATCCAATAGCTATTGGGCGAATAATCGGCATAAAGCACGAGTTTGCCGTCACTGTCTGTTTCATACTTGACGGCTTCAACGCCGCCATAACTAACCCCCCAGTAATAATGATCGGGCTGCACCATTGCTTTGTAGGTGTTGGCGGGATCATAGGTTTCGACAATGTCTTTAATCCATTGCGCGTCTATTTTGCGGCCATCAATGGTTTCGCCTTCTTTGGCGGAGGCGACAAATCCGGTTCTGAGTATCGACATAAAGTGGGGTAATTCAGTGAAGGGTTAGTTTTTGCAAAGCTTACCGTGCTGGGTTTAAAAATCATCTTATTAATGCTGTATATTGTTGTAAATCATATATTTACAACAATATACTACTAATCTGGATTAAGTAATAAAGACAACCTGAGTACACTCGTTTTAACTAAAAAAAACGAGTTATAAATGACTAAATCACGCCATTCACCAGAGAAACGCGAATCTGCAAAGTTGTTGTATTTGCGACAATGGACAGTCGCAGAAATTGAAAAAGAGCTGAATGTTAATGCCAGAACGATTTACGGCTGGCGTGCGGAAGGGCAGTGGGATGAGTTTATGGCACCTGCCAGTGTGGAGGTATTACTAGCGCGGCGCATTGGGGTATTGTCGGAGCGGGATGCCAAATCACAGGGTGAACGTGACGAGCTGGACAAGCTGGTTAAGGCGTTTGGCAAGTTGTCGCTGGATTTAGCGGCGGCTAAACGCATCCATGCGGAAGCGGAGGTTATTAAGAATAAGCAATATATCCCCAATGTTTATACGGTCGATAAAGGCGCAAGCGCACAAGAGGCTAAGCCAGGCGGGGAACGTAAAAAAGGCGGTAAAGCTAAGGTGGTCAAGAATGACATCACCGACATCACGCCTGAAATGCTCTATAAGGTGCGTGAAAAAATGTATGGCTATCAAAAGTGTTGGTATGAACGCCGTTATGATGAGACTACTCGGCGCTGCCGGTTTATCTTAAAAAGCCGTCAGATTGGCGCAACCTATTATTTTGCTTTTGAAGCCTTGGATAATGCGATACGCACGGGGGACAACCAGTTATTTTTGTCGGCGAGTCGTGACCAGGCGGAGGTGTTCAAAGCGTATATCATCGCCTTTGCTCATACCGAGTTGGGCGTTGAGCTGAAGGGCACGGTATTTATCAAGCTGTCAAATGGCGCGGAACTGCGCTTTTTATCGACCAATTCCACAACGGCACAAAGTTATCACGGGCATTTGTATATTGATGAGGTGTTGTGGATACCCAAGTTCAATAAGATTAATGACATCGTGACGGGCTGTGCCTCTCATTACAAATGGTGCATCACTTATATGAGCACGGTTTCGACACTGACGCATGAGGCTTGGCGGTTATGGACCGGGATTGACTACGTCGCAAAGTTGCCGAAAAAGCAACAAGTCCCGCTGGATGTTAGTCATGAGGCGACTAAAAACGGCGTGTTGTACGGGGATGGTATTTGGAGGCATATGGTCACGGTGGAAGACGCTGAGCGCGATGGCTGTGATCTGTTTAATATTGACCGGTTAAAGCTGGAATGCCGCAGTAGCGCGATTTATGATAATAAGTACATGTGCATCCCGATTGATGATTCGCAGTCGGTATTCGGTCTGGAATTGCTGATGTCGTGCATGGTTGAGGGTACGGTTTGGGATGATTATCAACCGAATGCGCTGCGACCATTTGGCAATAAGTCGGTTAGTTTTGGTTATGACCCCAGCGGAACAGGGGACGGGGCTGCATTGGTAATTTGTGATGTACCCGCATCGCTTGAGCAGCCGTTTCGGGTGCTGGCGAAGCATTGCTTTTATGGCAAGGCGTACACCCATCAAGCCAATCGGATTGAAGAGCATTTTAATGCACATCATGTCGCGTTTTTTGGCGCTGACAATACCGGCGGCACGGGTATTACGGTGTGCGAGAAGATTTTACAGTTTTATCCCATGCTGACGACCTTCCATTACAACCCGCAAGTGCTGGGTACGTTGGTGGGTAAGATGCTGGATTTGATGACCACAGGGCGCTTTAAGTATTTATCGGGTGAAACTGATTTAACCCGCGCCTTTATGTTGATTAAGCAACAAGGTACGGATAGCGGCAATGCGATTACCTACAAGGCGGATCGGATAACAGCAGGCAATGGTCATACCGATCATGCTGATCTGGCTTGGGCGACCATGCACGCGGTACAAATTGAACCCATCGCACAACGCGGTGGCACTACTATTGGATTTTCGGGTTAATTGATGTCGATACTTTCTGATTTAACGAATAAAGCGCTGTCGTTTGCTGGCTTTTTGCCCCGCAATTCTCCTGCTAGTGACGCTTTTATGGTGTCATTTGGTGACCCTGTACCGGTGCTTGACAGCAATGTCGCTTATTTAAGCACTTTGCTGGCCACCAATGGCAATTATTACCAGCCGCCCGTTGATCCCGCTTCATTAGCACGGTTGCGCCATGCCAATGCGTATCATGGTATGGCAATGAAATTTAAAGTCGATCAGTTATGCCGGTTTTTTACGCCGTCAGCGTTATTGTCCAGGATAGATTTTGAACAAGCGGTTTGGGATTATGTCGTGACCGGCAACTGTTATTTTCAAAAGCATTACAACCGATTGGGGACTGTGGTCAGGTTGTCACATTTACCGGCAGTGTATTTGCGGCGTGCGGGCATTGCTAATGTCACTGACCCCTTAGGTGTGCCGGATAACTTTTATGTCAAGGTGCATCCGTGGGGCAGTTTTACACAATATGCCCCTGATGAGGTCATACATCTGCATAATTATGATTTGCTGCAAGCCATTTACGGGATACCGAGTTATTTATGCGGGGTGCAGGATGTGTTGTTGAGCGAGGAAGCGACGCTGTTCCGGCGTAAGTATTTTATTAATGGGGCGCACATGGGTTACATTTTAGTAACCTCAGATGCGGGGCTAACGCCGGAACAGGCTGATCTGATTAAGCGGAAGGTGGAAGAAAGCAAAGGGATCGGCAACGGCAAAAGTTTTTATATCAATATTCCGCGATCAGGGTCTACTCGTGATCCGGTAAAAATTATTCCCGTTGGCAATATCGGCACAAAGGATGATTTTTTGGATATTAAAAACGAGACAGAGCAGCAGATTATCACCGCGCATGGCGTACCGCCGATTTTACTGGGGATTATCCCGGAAAACACTGGCGGCTTAGGCAATCCGGTGCAGGCGTTGCAGATTTACCATGAGATTGGCTCGTTGCCATTACGACAAGTGTTTTTAGAGTTGAATATGGTGCTGGGTAAGACTGTGGTGGGGTTTAGTGAGCCAGATTGGAAGTTGTTAGCGGCATGATAAAGGCATGGCTTGGATCAGCTTCGCACCGATACAATATTTCGCCTACACTCGCCACTGCCCAAAGTGAACATCCATTCTTGATCTGGTAGCGGACAATTCCCCAAAAATCAAGGTCTAGTAACTCCCATGAATCGTTGAACGCCGATGCCACAGGCAGTTGGCGGAACACGGATTGCGTCATCTGCTTGCCGCTGACGTGGAGTACCTTAATTGTCACGGACAGCGTGTCCAGACTGGCGTTCTTAGTTTCTACTTGCATACTTTTCTCCGTTGCTGTCTTTTAGTGAAGGGTATTATTTGTGTAATGTCATCGGCTTAACTTATGGATTAAATCCGAACGCTCCTTGTCGGGTAGGTTGTTAATAAAATCAACGACGATACTCACTAGCTTGCCTCGGGGTGGCGTTATGATGTTGTTGCGGGATACCGTGTAGCTATATGTTGCGCCACACTGTTCGGCATTTGAGCAACTGCAATACAATTCCCTTGTTGTTTTGGTGATCTCTCTTGAGGTTCTGATGGTGAGCCGTGAGCCGCATGATTCGCAGTTTATCCGCATCGTTTCTCCTATTTATGGTTTTGGTTTGTTTTTTTCAAAAATACATAGCACTTAATACTTTTACCGGTCACTTTTGAGTTAATGCCGACGTTGGAATCAATAAACTTGGGTTCTTTGCAATTGACCAGATGTTTGCGTAACTCTTTGATGTCCGCATAGATACCGTGTTCTTTGCAGACCTTGATATATTCCACTAAGGACACCGCTATTTTTGCAGGGTCTTTAGAGTGGTCTAACTGACCTTCTTCATGGACGACCGTGTTTTCTTTTAAGCCGTCGTGCCATTCGCCTTCGATCTGTTTTTTCTTCAATATCCCTGAGTTAAGCTCATTAAAGGTTTGCCAGAAGTCAGTGATGATGGGGTGGTCTTTTTGGAGTAGTTGGTCACGTTCTACTGCCATACGCTGTACAAGCCGTTTTGCCTCATCAAGACGGGGCTGTGGGATGGTGATGACATAGTGCAGACAGTCGATAATAGCTAGCAGGTGGGCGTGGTTGTCGATGATGCGATGTTCTTTAATGGCTTTTGAGGCTTGCAGGCGGCTGTTATGGCTTTGATAACGGGTTTTAAATTCGGCTAGCAAGGCGGCTTCGTTGCGTAAGGCTTTGATCATGAAGCCGCTTAGGTCTTCGAATCTTAGGGCTTTCAAGCGCATTATCGCGTCGTGACCTGCGCTGGTGTGGTGGCTGGCGTCGTAGTGCAGACTGATAAAACGCGATAGCGTTGATCTGGCGGCATGGACTTGGGGGTTTTGGATAACCCAGAGTGCGCCGCGAAAGCGTCCGGTGCGGGTTTGGTTGTCTTGGGATTTGATGCCTTTGGAGTCGCCTACCATGCGGTCATAGAGGTTTTTTGAGTCGTCCCAGCTCCAGCGTTTGCGGTGTTGACGGTTGTCGTCGTCGCCTTCCACGTCGGTTTCGTTAAGGATGATGGGCATGTTGCTGGTGTCGGCGAAACGGCGCGAGGCGCCGGTTGAGGTGCCGATGTTGGGGTTGAAGGTGTTGGGTTTGCGGCCTAGTAGTTTAAGCAGGAATTCGGCTAAGCCGGATTTTCCTGAGCCGCCTTTGCCATCCCATAATTCAAAGAAGTAATAAAAGCCTAGGTAATCGCCAATTTGTTCAGCGAACAGTGAGCTGAGCAGGTTAGCCAGGCAGACGATGCCTTTAGTGCCAAAAGCGAGTTCAAAGTCATCCAGAAAGTCTACTGGTTCGGTGGTGCTGATGACTTGGTGATGCGCCATAAGGCCGGTTTTGATGCCGATACCGCTTTTTAAGGCAAAGTAGCCTTCGCTGTTACGTTTGATGACTTCGCCATTATGGACGGCAATGTCATGGAAGATATAGGCTTTGGTGCCTTTGTTGTCTTTGGAGCCGTCGCCGTTGTCGTAACCAATAAAATCCAGTTGGCGAACGATTTTTTTCCAGTGTTGTACCAGCTCTTCATAGATATAGTTGACATCTGCGGTGTCGCCTTGAAACATGCCGCCGTGCGCGGCGAGCAGGGCTTCTTTTAATTTAGTGGAGCTACCAAAGGCGGTATGAACGATGCTGAGGTCTTGTGAGGGGGCGCCATTGGCGAAGTACAGGCGGAAGGTGTAGCGACCGTTATTGCCGTTTTCGGGCTGTTCGTAATACAGGTATTCCAGTCTGAACGCGGCTATTTTTTTAAATTTTGCGCTGGATTTAAAAGCGGCTAGTTTGGTTTTGTGGTCGCTATCAGCTCTAGTTTCGGCATCATAGGCGTCTTTATCTAGCGTGATGCTGTAGGTGGTGTTTTTAAAGTCAATAACCAGGCGTTTGCGTTGTTCGTTACTGAGCAAAAAAGTATAAAACGCTTTGTCTTCTTTGCTTTGCGCTAATACGGTTTGTCCAATCAGCCGGTAGGTTTTTAGGTGCGGTTCGGTCAGTTTTTTACTTCTTAATAAATCATTCCAGTCGGTTTTAATGCTGTCTTTGCTGGCGATAATCGCGCTGACTTTTTCGCCCAGTTCACGCAGTTTTTCAACGTGTTTGGCGAGGTGTTTACGTCCTGCGGCATCATTGTCGAGCCCTATCACCCAAGTAATGCCTTTGCCTAGATAAGGTTTTATAGCCTCGCTGGGAAAGGTGCCTGCGGACATGATTGCGACGGCGGGCTGGCCTTTTTGATACAAGCTGATGGCGTCGATGATGCCCTCTGTCCAAATCACTTCGCTGTTGTCTTTAATGGTGAGCGTGGGCGGTTGCCACCAGAGTCCGTGATAGCTTGCGCCGTAGGGTCCGAAGTCCATTTTGCGGGTTTTAGTTTTGCCGTTTTTATCGGTCACTGGCACTTCATCAACAAACCGCTCCCAGTACACGCTACGCTCGGCGTTAAGGTAAAAGCGCACAGTGGCCGTGCCTTTTTTATTGCTTGAACGCCAGAAGTGGGCTTGTTCGTACCAGCCACGCATTTTATCGATATTCAGCCCGCGCAGGCTGGACAGGTAGACATCAGCGGTTTGGTTGGGGTTGGCTTCGGTAGCGGGGAAGCGTTCGTTAAGGTCGCTAAACAGGTCGGGCAGAAAGTCTTTGATGTTCCATTCGGTGCCACAATTGTTTTCACGCGGGCAGCGGATGTAATAGGGTTTGTCGTATTTTGTCCATAACTCGGGCTCGTTGCAGACCGGGCAGATTCCGCCGCGCAGAAACTCACCGTTATGTTTAAACGCATATCTTTTGCCTTGCAGCGCAGTTTGTATTTCTGCGGTCAAGTCTAGGCGACGTCCTGGGGTGGGCGATGGGTAAGCGGGCTGGTGGTATGTGTGGGCTACGGCATTCATAAGGTTTTCTGGTGAGATAAAAAAGCCGCGCGGTGATAAGCCACCGCGCGGTTGAACGCACTGCTTAAAACATTAAATTTTGTGCTGGGTTTTTATGAAGGCTCGCTGGTGTCGCTTGGCTTGGTAGATCTGGTCTTGTTTTAACGCGGGGTTGAGGGCGTGTTGTTCGGTCAGGCGGTAGATGCAGTTGGTTTTAACGGCTTGATAAAAGTTAAAAACGCCTTGCGCTATTAATAAGAGGATGCCTAGTAATATTATTTTCATGTTCTGTTCTCCAGTTCCCATAGGTCTCGGCAATCGGCGTCGCACCAGCGTCTACTGGAAAGTTCTGCGCCGCAACTTAAGCATTCGCCAATGGGTTGTTTGATGTCGGGTTCGTCTTTACGCGATTTATAGCGGTTGATTTTGTCGTCGTATTCCATGCGTTCTGCGGTTTGGTCTGCTTCATCGGCCATGTTGCACCTTTGTTTCTTGGGTCATTAGCGGTTTTTCTTGGGTTGTTTTAGCAGTTGTCATGGGTGTTTCTCTATTTGTTCTGAGGGTGTTTTTGCTGCTTTGTTGGGTTTTGATGCCTGAATAATCTGGTTTCTTAATGCTTGGCCTTTCTTTCCTGACCATATCCCACAAAGTGCTTTTGATGCGTTGCCCTGGTCGATGTTATTGGCTGAGCAATAGGCGTTTAATGAGGTGCCCTGCAAGATAAACCCTGATTTTACTTGGTTAATTACAGGGTTGGTTTTCTTTTCCTGCTTTCTATTTGGTATTTTTGCCATTGATTTTTACTTGGTTTATGTATATATACGGGTTACATGAGGTATGTATTAGTATAATAATACCAAATAACGAAAAATAAAAGAGGATTTACGAAATGACGAAAAATAATTCTAGCGATATTAGCGAAAGACTAAATGCCATTGTTAAAGAAAGGTTTAATGACACATGGTCAGAGCTTGCAAAGATAACTGGATTAAGTCCGTCTACTTTGCAGCCTATAAAAAATGGCGGCGATTTAAGAGTTAATACGTTATTACGAATTTGTGATTCTCTTAATATCAATGCTGATTGGCTCTTAACCGGCGAAGGCGATATGTACCGGAATCTGCCCGCACAAAGCCCGCTTGACCCTGAAATTCAGGCTGTGGTGACGATCATGAAAAAAATGGATAAAGCCCAAAAAACAGTTATTCGGGCTAGTGCTGAAAACATTGAACAGATCATTGACCTGAAACAGCAGGTGTCGGCATTGACGACGCGGCAATCGGCGTAGGGGTGGTTTATGACTACTCTGGCAAAGGCACAAGCCCAATTACAAGCAGCGATTGATGAAAAATTAGAAGAATTTAACGCTTTAGAGTCGCATTGGTCGATAGCTAACACAGACGATGGTACTGGCGCGGGTGTTTTTGGCTATTTAAAAAACGGCAAGCCTCGGAAAACACCGACTTTCTATTTATTTTTTAATAGCGATAACCCTTATTCACAATGGAGCGTCAGTGATGGCAGCCGTAAACGGTCGTTTGTTACTGCGCGTGAGGCATTACGAGTATTGTTGGCAATGGCTAGCTGTAATGATGGGGAATCAGCGAGATCGGTGTTGCTGGAGGCGGCGCAAAAGTCTATCCGTAAACCGCATGATAATAGCCGGTTGGCTGATCGCGCTGAAGATGAGCTTATCGGCTTGTGCAAAGGGATTTTATTCAATGGTTTTGTAACTTATGAGGCGGCGTATCGGCTGTTGCAGTGGATTGAGGCAAATCCAAGCGTGTTGGACAGGCCGATAGGCGGTGCGTTGTATCCGATGTTGGTCAAGATGTTAAACGATGGGCAACTCGGCGCGGATGATGATGCTGTTTTACTCGCTTTTTTCGCTAAGTTGGGTGGTTCGGTGGCGGTATTGGATGTGGGGCATAATCCAAGCTCGGCACTGCCATTAGATGATCCTGCTCCGACCGTGATAGTTAATGATTCGCTGTTTGTGCTGACGGGCAATTTCCGCTTGGGTTCGCGAGCATTCATGATTGATTTTATTAAGCAATTGGGCGGTAGGGTATCGCCTAAATCGGTGGTTGTTGATACTGATTATTTGATTATTGGTGATGTTGGTAGTGAAAAATGGCGGCATTCTTCATACGGAAGCAAAATAGAACGCGCTATTGAGTTGCGTAATCAAAAACGTGATATTGCGATTATCTCTGAGGCGCATTTTTTGGCAACGGATGCTGTTAAGGATGAAATTGAGCGGCGAGGGTTGGTGTTGTGAGAGTTGAATTAACACTTTTAAGCGATATGTGGAAATTGGCTCCGAGATATATCAAACCTAAAACCAGAGAAGATATTAAAAAATATATTCCCGTTAAGCGAATTTCAATTCATCGAAAATTGAAATTAATTGTTCCTTCGTTAAGTTATGAAAATAGCCAAGGCGATTTAAATAATGATTACTGGGTGTACAAAGTTCCGTTTGCATTTCGGGATGCGCTTGATATTAAGCTTGAAAAAAAAGCCAAAAAAATAATTTATTATGATGATGTGGGTAATGAACAAACCAAGACAACGTATTACATGGCTTGGACGCAAGGTTGTTTATTGAATTTTTTGGAAGGAGATTTGTTTCAACCCACTCATGATGAGCCGTGCTTGCAAATAAGGTCAGCTAAGCCTATGTGTTGGAATTCAATATTAGGCGTGATGGATCAGGGATATGTGGAATATGAGCTTATTTCTAAGCGGGGTATTTTTATGACGGTTTCTCAAATGGATTTTTTAAGGATTTTAATTTATGGAGAAAAATCACTTGGGATTGATATATGGCGTAATAGTAACTAGGAAATAGGTGTTTATGTTAGTTTGTTACTTAGCGGTTCACGCTGTTTGCACGATGGGCGATGAGTCTGTAAAACTCCATGTTCCGCGCCCGTCTAAGGCTCCTCCGCCACCTCCTCCTCAACCTAAACAGGGCTAATGTGATGTCTGATGATTTCAATACTTATTTATGGCAGCGCCGCTATGACGTTAAAGTCAGGGCGTTGTCTAACCGGCTGTATTACCAAGAACGCCAACGCATTTTTGAAGGGCGTGAGGGTTTGGTTAAGGCGGCCTCTATTTTGGCGGGTTCGATTGCGTTTGCCAGAGTGGCTGATCCGGTTATTGTGCAGTGGTGCGCGGTTGTGATTACGGCGGGCAGTACGGCGGCGCTGGTGTTTGGTTATGGCAATAAGGCGAGGGATAGCGTTAAGCGCAGTGCTGAATGGGCGATGTTGGAGCGTGATATTGAGCAAGTTGGTGAGCATGGCTTTACTGAGGCGGATATTAACCGTTGGTTTGCGCGGGCGAATGATATTGAGGCGGGCGAGCCTGCTGCGCATCCTATTTTGTTTGAACGCTGTTATGAGCGGGCGGTTGAGGTGTTTGGCGGCAAGGCTGAGCTTAAGTTGGGGTTTTTTGGGCGGCATTTTCCGCCTTTTATGATTCCGTGAGCGCTTTGCTTTGCCGCTTATTTGCTCAGCTAGATGTTTCGCTGGTGGCAACTAGGTAATTAAGGTAATCGTGTTTTTAAAAACGGTGTTACAGCTTTATAAATCAATAGGTTATGTTATTTTAAAAAAGGTAATTTTTAGGTAATCGAAAGTAATCGGTTTTTTTGTGTTTTGGCCTGCAAGCCGCGTCTGTCGTGGCTTGCAGGCTTTTTTTATGGCGTTTAAAAAAGGTAATCGTAAGGTAATTAAAAAGGTAATCTGATTACTTAATAATTACCTAATAATTACTTTTTCTATACTTAGGTATCTTGTTGTTTATATTGCATTTATCGCCGTTTTTTGGGTTCGATTACTTTAATTACCTATTTGCCAGCTACGATAAATTTTTATGAAAAAACAGGTTTTAGGTGGTTTTATGCCAATTTTTATGAAATGCGAGGGGTTATGATTCATCAAAAAGACGGAAAGTGGTTTGTTGAAATTAACCGCGATGGGTTTAAGCGGGTTCGTCGTTCATTCAAACTTAAAAAAGATGCGGAAACTTTTGAAAGGGAGTATTTATCACCGCCTACTGGGACTAATGCGATTGAAAGACAGTTGGTTACTCAAGACTCAAGATTGCTATTTGATCTGATCGATTTGTGGTTTACGCTGCATGGGGTAAATCTGAGCGATGGCGAGCGTCGTAAATCTATTCTGGTCGCTATGGCCGCTGGTATGGACAACCCGGTGGCTTATGAGCTGTCGCCGACACTGTTTTTACAGTATCGTTACCGTTGTATTTATAGTAATCATAAGAAGGTTTCTGCAAAGACGTTTAATAATCGTCATGGTTATTTGGTGGCCGTCTATAACACGCTAAAAAAGCTGAAAATTATTGATTATTTGTGCCCTATTGCCGAGGTCGAGTTTATTAAGACGCACGAAAGGCAGTTGAGTTATTTATCTCTTGAGCAAATTTGGACGCTTTTTGATTGCCTTAAAAATGATTGCCGAAATGAGAGTGTCTGGTGGATTGCCCAGTTGTGTATAAGAACGGGCGCCAGGTGGGGCGAGGCTGAACAGTTGAAGCGTAAGCAGCTTCATAATTATCGCGTGACTTTCGAGTTTACTAAGTCTAAAAAAGTTAGGACGGTTCCTATTGATGCGGATTTTTTCGATATGTTGATGGTTTTTACGAAGGGGAAAAATCCAGAAGATAGGATTTTTAAAGATAGCATAACTGCATTCAACCGTACCATAGGTCGTTCTGAGTTAGATTTTCCGCGCGGTCAGATGACGCATATTTTACGCCATAGTTTTGCCAGTTATTTCATTATAAACGGAGGCAATATATTGACTCTGCAAAAGATTTTAGGTCATTCTGATATAAAGATGACCATGCGCTACGCTCACCTTGCCCCAGATCATTTGCTCGATGCTGTGAGGTTAAATCCGATGGCAAGCATTACAGCCAATTTGGCTGTAAAATAGCCAAATTGGCTGTCGTTTTGTCATTATTTTTTAATTACAACATTATAATATTATGTTTTTAATAGTTATTTTTTATGTGGCTATTAAGTAGTGAGGGTTCGAACCCCTCTCTCTCCGCCATTTAAGTTATTGTTTTTTTAATAAAATTATTTTCATTACCTAAAAAATTGGCTGTAAATTGGCTGTATTTGTTATCTATTTCATACAAT
Organism: uncultured Methylococcaceae bacterium; assembly: GCA_903945375.1. Lineage (GTDB taxonomy): Bacteria > Pseudomonadota > Gammaproteobacteria > Methylococcales > Methylomonadaceae > Methylovulum. The sequence continues at coordinate 31,465 of CAJAVP010000059.1, forward strand.
TTGTATCAATTAACGAAATCTAGTCTGATCTGTTTTTATTCTTGTAACGCTGCTAACGGCGCGTTTTGTCTTACTAATCTGCAAAATGTTTATTTAGCGAAAAACAAAATGACGATAAACCGCAGCTTGGCGAGGAGGAGTGATTTGTCTTTGGGGTTGGTTCATTAAAAAAAATTAGATAATCGACGGCTGCTTTCAAATTGGCAAAAAAAAGCCGCGATTGAATAAACAATCACGGCCTAGATTAATATATCGAAAATGGCAAATAGGTAATTAAGGTAATAGATGTATAAAAACATCTTGTTTTTGCAAAATAATCAATTGGTTACATTGTTTTAAAAAAGGTAATTTTTAGGTCATTAAAAGTAATAACAATTACCTTTATGAATCTTCAAGTATTATGAAAACACTAAAAATTCCTAATCAACAGCTCAAACGACTGCTTACTAGCATTTGCGCCTGATGGATTGCCCAGCGAATACTTGATAGCCAACTGCTCAATAGAAAAATCTGCAAAGCACTCACGCATCTCAGGAATGTCATTGACTGATAGAATCAACTTACCTTTCATAGTCCGCATGATCCTAGCCAATTTTGCATATTGCTCAATACCAAACTCAACACCGTAGCCCACCGTTTTAAAATACGGTGGGTCACAATAAACAAGAGTATCTTTACTGTCGTAGCGATTGATGCAATTAAGCCAGTCTATATTTTCAATAAAAACGCCGTCCAAACGCTTTGATAACCACTCAATATCCCTGTGAAAGCTAGATACTCTTAACCGAGCTTTGCCTGTTCTACCATACCCAAAATTTTGCTGCACAATCTTTGCCGAAAATGCCATTTTAATCAGACAATAGAAACGTACTGCACGCTGAATATCCGTTAAATCTGTTGCATGATTATTTTGCAAGCGATTGAACTGTTCTCTACTATGTAAAACCGTTGTTGATTGTGCTGCTAACTCGCGATGATGATGCTGAACGCAACGGTACAAATTAATTAACTCGCCGTTAATGTCGTTAATAACCTCGCAATTTGAACGCGGTTTCTTTATAAAAATCGCGGCACCACCACAGAACGGCTCGACATAACAACGATGATCGGGAAACTGACTGATGATCTGTTTAGCCAGTTTTGACTTACCGCCAACCCAAGCAATTAATGGTTGGTTGGTTGGTTGGTTGGTTGGTTGGTTGGTTGGTTGGTTGGTTTTGACACAATCATATAAAAGTTCCGTAAAAAAATAATAAGTAAAAATAGAGTTTCTAGTCACAGACTTTATTCAGTATTGCCACGCGGTTCAGACTATCCAGTCACAGCGGCTATAACACAGACATTAGACACTGTGCCAATTTGCACAGGATGAGTTGATGTGGGTGAAAGAAGAGGCGCTCCGATAGACGACCAGTAGACAAACTGCCCCGAGTCATCGATACCGCGCATAAAAAAAGTCACGATCTTATCGACCGAGAGAGCGCCAGACGGCAGCCAGACCCAGTCCGACAACGCGCAGGACGAAGTAAAGCGAGCTGTCAGCACAGAAGCATGTCGAGTCATAACAGAAACGCTCGGCAGCGCCCCCCCCAGCCCCTGCTGTCGCCATGCACAGACCACCGACGGCAGCGCCACCGACCAGCCAACGCCCACACTAAGTGCTGCAGGCAACGGCACCCAAACAGCGGAAGACGCCAACAGCGCAGGCACAGCTCGCGCATCACCAAAA
>CAJAVP010000060.1 GCA_903945375.1 uncultured Methylococcaceae bacterium
AGTTGGAAAAGACTTCTGAGAGGGACTTTTAATTCTGATTTAGATGTTGAAAATAAAAGAATGCTTATTAAGCAGGTACTTAATAAATTAGACATCAGTAACGTGGAGACATCCTTACAAAGCATTATCCAAAGCTTTATCTATAATTCTGGGATTACAGATGAATGGCGGAAAATAATTGTTGAACAAACTGAAATTCTTAAATATTGTGATAAGCACCGGATTCGTAAATACTCAGATGATTGGATTTATCTTCTTAAAAGAGAAAGGATGAGTGGTAGTCATGTTGAATTATATACTTATCATTTAATGCTCAACTATTTGACACAGATACCTCTTGCTCCTTTTGTTGACATAAAATATCGAGAAGTGAGCAGTGAATCTGAAAAACCTTATGTCTATCTTGATGGATGGGTATTTAATGACACACCAAATGTACTTAAAATTTTTTACATAGATGGTAAGTTTCGTCTGGAGTTAGGCTGCCAAAATGGAGAGTTTCCTGTTCAGCTAAAAGATGTGTTTAAAAATAAGTTTTCATTTGTAGACATTGCTAATAATGACTGGATTGCTGTTGATATTGATAAACAAATTATTAAAACCAAACTTTGTGAACTGATTAAATTATGCAATGATTTTTCCTGACTAGATCACCAAATTTATAGGTCAAAACTGTTATCCATCATTAATACCTATTAGGAGCTAACTTGTGACTACATTTTATCTACCACTAGAAGAAGCAAATAAATATGATCCGTCGTTTAATATAAACAGACCGGAATTCGCTAAACTAAAAAGTGATTTTAATGGTTGCACTGTTTTTCACAGGTTGAACATTGAGCACCGTAATTATTTAGAAAATCAAAATATTTTGGATTGGTTCGATTTTGTTATTGTTCATCCCAAAAAAGAGGTGGTTTGTATAAATGAATCGTACATCTATTCTGATGAAACAACCGCGTTGACGTTGAGTCTTCTGAGAGAAAATATTCAAACATTACTTCCTGATCAAATTAATATCGTAGAAAACTTAGATGCTGCTCAGGAGCAATTTATAAATTGGTGTGATATTGATAATTATGACGAGAAGAAAATAATCGATTTTTTAAAAAATACTATGCAAATTGCTATATTGCCTTCAGTAGACTTTAAGCAAAGGACGCTTACCCGTGATAAGCGATTTAATGAATATTCTACGAAATATGGCTTGGTTAGGGAGATAGATTCAGAATTTATTACAATGGATAAAACTAAAAAGGAAATTTATCTTTACGTGAATACCTGTGCAGGTAGCGGAAAAACGATTTCAGCGATTTATGCTTATAGACGATTCATTGAGCTTGGTAAAAAGCCGATTTTAGTCTGTTACAATCATCTATTAGGCAACTTATTGCATACTGCTGTTCATAATAATTCATCTTTTGGTTATGTCGGTACACTTTATAAATTTGCCAATTGGAAAAGACAACAGCTAAAAATAGTCAACGGAATAAAGACCAATCAAACTGACGATCATGTTGATATGCTATTAAGTGAACTTGAGAATATAACTATTGCAGACACTGAAAAGTATGATGCTTTAATTATCGATGAAGGACAAGATTTTCATGATTACTGGGTTGAGTTATTAACGAAGTACTTAAAGCCAGGTGCTAGCATATTGTGGTTTGAGGATGATAGCCAGAACATTCATACGGTGGATCGTAACTGTGGCTTAAATAATATCCCTTCAGTTCTTTTGAATAAAATTAATATGCTTCTTCCTCAGGAGATTAATCATAAGCCCAATTATCGCGTTACGAAATGTATTGAAGATTTTTTAATTGCTTTTTTCCCGTTCTATACAACATCATTTAACTTAACAAAGCCTCACTTCGAGTATCATCCAGAACCTAGCATCATCAGAGTGTTAGGTTGTAAACCACAAATTAATTTTTATCAGGAAGGCAAGCTACTTGATAAATTGAAAGAAAGGCTAGATGACTTAATAAACAAAGATCATATCGCATCAAATGATAAGTAACCAGCCAAAAATTTCTGTATAATTTAAAGCTAGTATCTATAGTAATTCACTAAATGAGCCACGATGAAATTTATAAGCCCATTGTCCCCCGAACAGCAACAGATGCTTCGCGAAATGATGACTTATCACCCGAATGTTCGCTGCCGACGTCGTGCGCATAGCCTTTTGCTAAGTAATCGAGGTTACACCATCCGGCAGATTGCCGATATTTTTGAAGTCGAACGCCGTGCGATCAGTTCTTGCATTGATCAATGGGAAGCCAAAGGAGTGATGGGCGTTTATGACCAGCCCCGCTCGGGTCGCCCGACTCTGTTTACGCCCGCCGAGGCAGCCTTATTGCCTGACTGGGTTGCCCAAGAGCCGCGCCAACTGAAACAGGCCATCGCTAGACTAAACGAAAAAACCGGTAAAACCGCCAGTTATTCGACCTGTGTGCGCATTTTAAAAAACTCAAGTGGGTTTGGAAGCGCTGTCGGCACTCCTTAAAAGACCGTCGCGATGAAAGCGCTTTTCGCCAAGAACAGCAGTTACAAATCCAATTGCACCAAGCCGAAGCCAAGCAGCAATTGGCGGTTTATTACTTTGATGAAACCGGTTTTACTACGACACCTTGTGTGCCTTATGCGTGGCAAAAACCAGCTGAAACGCTTTGCTTGCCCAGCCAGAACAGCAAGCGGTTGAATATCCTTGGCTTTTTAAACAAACAGAACGACAGCTTTTTTTATACGCAAGAAGGGAATGTCACTTCTCAAACCGTCATCAATGCCTTTGAAGCCTTTGGGCAACGCTATGCCGAACACTACGCCAAAACACAACAACCCTGTGTCGTTATTCTTGATAATGCGTCGGTTCATACCAGTAAAGCTTTTTTAGCCGTCCGGGAAAATTGGTATAGCTAGGGGGTGTTAGTGCATTATTTACCCCCTTACAGCCCAGAACTCAACTGGATTGAGATCCTCTGGCGAAACATAAAATACCAATGGCTCCCTTTTGATGCTTATCTCAGTTATGCGCATCTCAAAGCGGCAGTTCTTGAAATACTCGCTCAGGTCGGCGAAAAATATACTATAACTTTTGCCTGATTACTTATAGAAATTATTAGTTGTTTGCCTGATTCTAAAAATGACCCCAGCCATTCGTTAATAAGTAATCAGGCTTAAGTTTTAGTACATTTTTAAAACGTAACTCGTTGAAAATAAAAATACTGCCGCGCTAAAAAATTTGGCTGATTACTTACTAGAAAAATACAACTATTCAGTACCTTATCCGTATAAGCTTAATCAGATTGGCAATTATCGATTGAAACGAACAACCGGTGAATATAAAAACGGTGTAAAAGTTTATAAAGAAGAAGATGGCATACTTTGTGAAAGCGTTACCCGATACAAAGGCCTTGAAGCACCTGTTGTTCTGGTGACAGATGTTGAAATTCCTAATGGCTTTTCGCCCCATGACTGGGTTCAGTTTTTATATTGCGCGTTGACAAGGGCAAAAATGCACTTAGAAGTTTTTGTGTGCAGTGATGGAAATATGAGTAAGTGTTTTAAAGCGATCGATGACTCAATAGTTGTCAAACAATAAAAATTTTTGCCAGCACTCATTTTACGTTCTTGTCGGCAATCAATTTCATCAATCCAAGCAGACCGATAGCCTTAACCCCTTCAGCCACAGAATAAGTTTCCGCCCCCGGATAAACCAAAAAACTGGCCGCAGGCTGGACATCATCCCTGGCAAAGTAAAAGCCTTTTTGCAAACTGGGCGCTATGCTGCGTTTGATTTCAATCGCCCATGTCGTTTGATCGGGAAAAGTCAGCAATAAATCGCATTCTGCGCCGGCACTGCTGCGGTAAAAACTGGCTTCGCTATGCGGTGGGGCGGCGGACAGGCAGTTTTCAATTACAAAACCTTCCCAGCTCTTGCCGCACACCGGATGTCCCAGTAATGTTTCCTTTTCGCCGATGCCTAATAAAGCATGGGTAATACCGCTGTCCCTGATATACGTTTTTGGCGATTTGACCAGTCGCTTACCCGTGTTGCTATGCCAGGGTTTAAGCCGTCGAACCAGCAACAAATCAACCAGCAAATCCAGATAACGGGCAACGGTTTTGCCATCAACACCCAATGCAGCCGCTAGTTTTGCGGCATTTAATAACTCGCCTTGATTATGTGCCAGCATAGTCCAGAAACGGCGCAAGGTTTCCGCAGGAATACGTGGCCCCAATTGCGGAATATCGCGTTCAAGATAAGTTCGGATGAAATCCTGCCGCCATTTCAGGCTGATTGCATCGTTGCCCGCCAATAGGCTGTCTGGAAAGCCACCACGCAACCACAACAGTTCGGTTTGTTCGGCTACCAATTCCAAAGCATCAAAAGGCGTCAATTCCAGATAGGAAATCCGTCCGGCTAATGTTTCACTGGATTGCTGCAATAGCTCAATAGATGCTGAACCTAACAGCAAAAATCGTCCTGTACGCAAGCCTTGCCGCCGCCCTTGGTCAATCAGGCCGCGCAAGCTCTGAAACAGACTCGGCGCACGTTGCACTTCATCAAGAATAACCAGCTTGTCCTGATGGTCGGCAAGATAAAGTTCGGCATTGTGCAATTTGGCCCGGTCGGCGATGGATTCAAGATCAAGGTAGATGGCGTTACGCTGCCCTGCGATAGTCAAAGCAAGCGTGGTTTTACCGGCTTGCCTGGGACCCAACAAGGCAACCGCCGGGTAATTTGCCAATAAGAATTCAAGTGTAGATTGTAGTCTGCGCGTTATCATGATTGTAATTATGGCATTTAATTCCATAATTGCAATGATGAAAGCGGTGAGCCCACAATTTCATTAAGGAACGGGATACCGTAAACACAAAGTCGTTTGTTTGCGGCTTATTTGGTCGCACTAACCGATAAACTACTCGCCAATCGTTTATTGGATTAAGCCATGACTATTACAAACATTAATAAAGTGCATTACGTTGCGGTCACCCATTCCGGTAAGCGTTATCGGCAAAATCAGAATGCCTTATTATTGGCAGGAACCGTGCAGCAAACAGCCAATTTTTGGCAAGGTGAACTAAGCCTGGATAAACCGTTGCGTTTTGCCATCGCAGACGGCGTCGGAGGATTGCCCAATGCGGCAAAAGCCAGCCGTATTTTGTTGCAGGAGCTGGCAGAACTTGATCAAACACAACCCCAGTTATTGCCACGACAACGCTTGATCCCATTACATAATTGCTTGGTGAAAGCTTGCAAAAGCGATCGGACATTGCAGAATGGTGGCTCCACGCTGATTACCACCGAAATTGCAACGGATGGGCAGATTAGCCTTTGGCATGTGGGGGATTCGCGTGGCTATCTCTATAGTCCTCATGGCTTACGCCGACTAACCGACGACCACACGCTGGCATTTTGTCTGAATCGTTCTGGTAATTATTCAACAGCCCAGCAGCAAGCAATAGCAAACACCCCGCTAGGCTAGGCATTGGATAATTTGTTTATCTTTTCGCAGGCCGCCGAAGAACCGTTTATTGGCTTGCAACATTTGAAGCTATTACCGGACGAGGTTTTGTTGTTGGTCAGCGACGGTGTGACGCTGTATTTGTCAGATGACGCATTGGCGGCTTGTTTTGCCAGCGCCAATCTTGTCGCTAATGTTCGACGACTATTTGATGAAGTGATAGAAGCCGGTGCTGAAGATAATTTGAGCGTGGTGGCAATCGTTGTGACATAAAGCCACTCAAACTTCATTAAGATAAAAACTTTAGATCAAAATCGTTTTGCTTCAATCAGGGACAAAAGCTCATCGATTACCATGATATAAAATAAATTTAAACAGTTAAAAGTAGGCGTTTTTTACCTACTACTTTCAACTCCATTCGGATTTAAAATAATGAATACTACAGATGCCTTGGATTATGTGATCAACGAATTAATAAAGTTCGACCAAAAAATGCGAGATAACACAGACTATTTAAAATTAGAAAATTTAAATAATGGTTATTGTTACAAAATATTCGCTAGAAATGCTTATGTTGGTGTTTGGAAAGAAAATCAGAAAGCATTCATGATTTCAAGATACAAAATGGGCGCTAATCCCTTCCTATTTGATGAGTACCATTGGGATACAAATGATGAAAAAAACTTTCCTTTCGGCACCGTTAAGCCAATTGAGCTGATTGAAAAATTCCCATTCGAATTAAAAGAAAATTATAGCGACAGTGAAGCACAAAAAATCCTTAATTATCTTGATATTTTAGAGGAAAACAATCCGGTTATACCTGGCATTAATAGCATACAACATAGAAAGCAATCGGCTATCCAATGGGAATTAAAGCAAGAAGCCAAACGAAAATTTGCCGCGTGGCTCAAGCAACAGGGAATATCTATTGCCGATTACACAAAACAACCTAGAAAGAGAAAGATAAGCCTAATGAAAACATATGGCGATATCTTAAAATTAACGGAAAATTGATGACTATGAACGACGAATGGCAAGATAAGAGAATAATAATGACACCCAAGCAACGCGAAATATTGGTGAATTTACATGAACAATTTTGTAGATTGGAATCTTATTTAGGTACTCTGCTATGTCAAGTGGATGGATTACCAGAGCACTTTGACTCGTTTCAAGATAAAGAAGACGAAGTGTTGGAATTCCCAAAGCATGGTTTTAGCTGTGAGGGCGAATTCACCGAAGAAGATACCAATGAATGGCTATATTTTAGTAATAGGCTGGCTGCATCTGAACTGTACGACACGCTAAAGAGATTGCATAGAGAAATTTATTATGCGAAAGATTACTATGGTGTTGTGCGGCGTCAACTGCATAACTTACCAAAGCACTTTGACTCGGCTCAGGACAATAGCGAATTTAGCACAGATGAAATTAACGAATTGCTGCGCTTAAATCATAGGCTGGCTGAACTCGAACTGTATTTATGCGATTTGAGCGAAAAAGAATGTGTACATTTAGCCGACCGAGTTTCCGACACTGATGATGCGCTGGATGACTACGAGATTAATGCGACGCTTCACTTTACGCTACGCGAAGATGATCCGGAATTTGATGAAAATGAAGACAATTTTTTGGCTCGGCGAAAAATGAGTTTAAAGCGTTTGGACAGGGAATGGGGTCTAGGAGATGGGCAAGATCATCGCGTATCTGCGCTTTCTTTTCCGGGTGGTCTTAATGAAGCTTCTCATTGCTGGCTATTCCACGACCTTTATGACCACCACTACGGTCTGGAGCAACCGGCTTTAACTCTGCAAGACTGTTTGCGCGTTGGATCAATCTGGGTGGATGTCGCGGTTCGTCATCAGGCGACGCTGGCTATTAAATCGGGTAAATGGCAAAAATATTAGCCCAGGCAAGCTTAAAGCAAGCGATGCAGCATTAGGATTAGCGTCGATGACAGGTGGATTTATGTGGAAACTGAACTGCTAGATAGCTTGCTAGGATAGACCAGACAGTTAAGACGAACTTTTTCGTTTACCTTGTCAATATTACAACTTGCATACGTCTTATCTCGTCGCAGTAACCGCTTATTATGTCTTCCGACACAGTTAAGTCTCAAACCATATATCAAGAAGAAAATCATCTCATGCCCATGCTAATTGAACATATCGATGCCATTGCCCGTAAAAAACAACGCGATGTATTGTATTTGACGTTTCATTCCAAAAAATCTGCCGATATTGGCCTATGGGACGGTACGTCAGACGATTGGGAGCAAAATCCCATGCGTGAAACGGTCTGCCAATGGCTTACGGAACACCATATTATCTGGCAGCCTTGCGGCTTCGTTGCCGATGTCAACATGATGTGCAGCTATCAAGGGCAAATTTATCTGGACGTGCCGTATGATGAAAACGATCCGATGTATGAATTAGTCCGCGATTATTTGGAGACCCCCGATGGCAGCATGCGTTTTGAGACAGTCAATTTTTGGTATTTGCCCTTGGCAAAAGCCATGGAGAATGCCCATCACGATGAACCGGGCTTTTGGGGAAAAATGGGCTGAAAATTTTTAGATACAAAATTCAGACAGTAAGAAAGTTAAGTGAACAAAACATCATAAAAACTGAAAGGATGAAAATAAATGAATCAAAATAACAGTGCTGTTGTAACTACATTAAGTTTGGTTCAAATTGCTGCATGGCAAAATACAACTCAAGCAAGTTCAGAAATGATGGCGAAAGTTCCTTCATTGCAACGCGGCGCTGTCTGGAATCCAGGTCAAGTCGAGTTGCTTTGGGATTCAATTTTACGAGGATTTCCAATCGGTGCATTTGTGGTGTGCAAGGCATTGCAAAATCAATACAGCCGTAAAGGCCAGAATGACCGGAGTAATAACGACATTCAGCCAACACATCATCTTTTGGATGGACAACAACGCGCCAACGCCATTGCCTTGGGTTTTGACGATCCCTTTTTAGATATGAGCGAACCATCGCCTCGTGCCGTGCTGTGGTTAGATCTATCACCTAAATTCGCTAAGAACAGTACGCGAAGTTTTTTATTACGGGTTACAACCGAAGCTCATCCTTGGGGTTACAGCATAAACGATGAGGCAAAGAGCATTCCCCACTATAAGATGCGCGAAGCTATTGGGAAGTACGGTAAAAAACGCCAAGATCTTAAATTGACGGACACTTGGCCAATTGACGCCACCGCTCCAATCCCTTTTGCATGGTTGATGCGAAATATAAATGCGTCACAGCACTCTGAATCTGATTTTTGGGATGCAATCATTAAGCTTTGTGAAGAGCCTGATAAGCCTTGGTCAAATCAAGGCTGGGTGAAAAGTGTTAGCGATAACAAAGAGTCCATGGAAAAAGCACAAATTTTTACGGGATTAAATTATGCCAATAAGCTACGCATTGTAGCGCTGGAAGTTCCCGAAGCAGTGATAAAAATCGACAGGAATACGGCAGAGGGCAGTCAACTTGAGACTAATCATGAACATGTCGCTAATGTAGAACATCTCTTTCAAAGGTTAAACGCTGGTGGAACCGTACTGAACGGTGAAGAGCTTGCGTATTCGATGATTAAAGCTTACTGGCCTGAGGTTGAGGATCCGATAGAAAAACTTGTTGTAAAACGCATGCCCGCTTCACGATTGGTAATGCTGGGAGCACGCACCGCTTTGTCCAAACAAAAACCGGATAAATTGCCTGGCTCACTAACAGTCAGTGCCATGCGTAACCTAGCCCAGCAAAAAAACCAACACATCTATGATTTTTTTATGCCACCTCATGGCCAAGACGCACCCATCAAATTAGTTCTTGAACAAGTCGATAATTGGTTAGGGGAAAATTCCATTGATGATATTGGCCTGCCTCCTTTTTTGCTGTCCTCAATGGCACGCAGCGTGCCAGATGTTTACTTGTTATTAATGTGGCTGGCTGATCAGTTTTTTTCAAAACCAGGTAATCAGACTGGTGATATACGTAAACGGCTAATTGGGCTTGCTACAACATTGCATTGGTTTGGGGTAAATAGACGTGAAGCGGTCGCCAAGTTATACGAAATGTTAAACAAACAAGATAATCTATTTAGTGACGAAACTTTTAAGGGAATATTGCGTGATATTTATGAACTCGATGGTGAAAAAATTGGATTTCATCAAATACCGACTCCAGATGAGTTGGACAAGCTCATTATTTTGCCTATAAATGAAGAAACGCTCAAACACTGGAATTGGTGGAAGCTGGTAAAAAATGTCGAAGGGCAAGAATTACAGTACTATCAAACAGTGCAACACATTAAACAAGAAAAAAATTTACTGCTTTTTGCCCAACGAGGACATTTAAAAACAGCATACCCAAATTATGATCCTTCACGACAAGATTTATGGGAACAGCATAATCGACTTTGGGACTACGATCATATTTTGCCATCCAAAATTATTTACTATAAACAGAACATTTCCAGTGGCGTTAAGGAATGGGTTTACAGTATCGCCAATCTTCGCGCTTGGCCTATGGAAGACAACCGTTCTGATCAAGCCGAAGCGCCTGCTTTAAAATTAACTTCGGCAACAGATTTAATGGAAAGTTTTATTGATGCCAACGAGCTTAATGGTTTTCAGCGTGGCTACGACAACATAACAGATTTCAATAATGCCATCGTCTTTGTTGAGAGTGCTAAAACACGATTGTTGCGAATTTACAAAGAATGGTATGACACATTGGATATTGGTTTTCTGATGTAAAGCTCTCAATTCTGGAAATTTCCAAAAAGTGTTCAGCTTGAAACCAGAATCAGTGTTCAGATTAGATCAGAATGGGCGTTGTTCAAGTTGGACCAGAATATGCGGGGGCAGGCACTGGATAATCTGTTCATCTATTCGCAGGCTGCTGAAGAACCGTTTATCGGTTTGCAACGCTTTAAGTTATTGCCGGATGAGATTTTACTGTTGGTCAGCGACGGCGTGACCTTGTATTTATCAGATGACGCGCTTGCCGCTTGTCTTGCGGGCACTGATCTGGTCGCTAATGTCCGGCGGCTGTTTGGTGAAGTCATGGCCGCCGGCGCTGAAGATAATTTGATTGCGGTAGCAATCGTCGTGAAATAAGACCCTATTTTTAATTTGCATACGTCCCAAATTGTCGCATTAACCGCTTATTATTTTTTTAGGCAAAGTTAAGACTAAAATGTACAGTCCTCACATAAAGAAGGAAATATCTTCGTATCCATATCATTAAACCGTGGTGCGTAAGTTCTGACATTCAATAGTGCGTACAGCGCGGTTTGTCAAAGCTAAAATATGAATTAAGAGCTAAATTCAACAATGCAAAATCAAATACTTAAAACAGGCCAAATGCCTATAGCGGAAAAGTATTGTTTATAAGGCATTGATATTCAAAACCGTAAGTTTTTAGCTCTTAATTCACATTAAAGCTTCTCCCAAAAAGCTTGTACAGTTTTAAAAGGGAAGTCCTTTTCTACCAATTATTTAAAAAAATTTGCTGTATCTCGCGTAGGCATGAAGAGTATTTGTCCCAGATGACTTTTCAATATACAGCGGTTTCAATGTCGGTTGGTTTGTACTCTGCCAGCTAACAAAATGTTATTAACCTGATCTGAAAACGCTGTAACACTATGAAATCCATAAAATTTGATTTAATCGTCGAAAGAAAGGTCAGTGCCTTACAGGAAAAATTTAATCTTCTTCATGTTATTGGTCTTTTTGAAACAGGTCATTTGGAGCAATGGCTATCTCTCAAATTGGATGCCGTTCACTCCATCGATAAAGCACAGGATGAAATTGCCATTGCCAAAGACTTATGCGCTATTTTTGACATTGAAATCAGCGAGGAAGATTTAATCGACGACATAAAGTTGTTGTGTCTCCGGCAACAGCACCTGAAATCAAATAATAGCCTGTTTGAACACTGTGTCGCCGATATTAAGACATTGTTTGGACATCATTCTGCCAATCGCAAGGTACATCACAAAATAAATTTGCTTAGGTATCCCCAGAAAATGTACATGAAATCTAATAAAACACTGTTTGAACATGATTCTGTCAATCGCAAAAGAAATTGCAAGCCAAAAATTACCGAAACTCGAATTAAACGATTTATTGTGCGTGATGATGGCACAGTAATAGACACAAAAACGAAATTAATGTGGTGCCGTTATTCTGTTGGGCAAAGTTGGAAACATGGCGAAGTGCTGGGTCAAGACAAAACAATGACTTGGGACAGGGCGAAGGTGTGTGCAGATGCTTTCAATCAACAGGAGATGTGCGGTGGTTTTGCAGATTGGCGATTGCCAACGATTGATGAATTGGAAAGTTTCGTTTTTCCTGGTTTGCCATCAGAAATACCCTTTTGGTCATCTACGCCCTACCTCGAAAATAATTACGTTTGGTATGGTTATGCCACGAATGACCGCATCATGAGTCTCTACACCAAAGTGGATAACCCTATATCGGTTCGTTTAACTCGAACTGCTTTTGACATTGAAATCAGTGAAGAAGATTTACTCGACGATATAGACGATATAGACGATATAGACGATATAGACGATATAGAGGATATAGACGATATAGAGGAAGATTTCATCGACGAGACTGTTTCGTTATCTCATCAGGAAATGAAAAATAAGTATCTGGAGTCAAAAGTATCGCTTCTTGAACACCATGCTATCGATGACAAGCCAAAAATTCCTAAATCCCGTATTGGGAAATTTATTGCTTATGAAGATGGCACAGCACTGGATACGATAACCAGATTAATGTGGCACCGATACGCTGTTGGGCAACATTGGCAAAATGGCGAAGTGGATGGTAAAGCGAAGGGAATGGCATGGGACGAGGCAATGGAGTACGCCGATGCTTTCAATCAACTGGATGAGTGCGGGCGCTTTACTGATTGGCGATTGCCAACAATTGACGAACTAAAAAGCATTGTTGAAGAAAATAGAGGTGTAAAAATTAATCAAACTGTTTTTCCTAATACCCCTGCTAGAAAATTTTGGTCATCTTCGCCCTACGTTGGCATTTCTGATGCCGTTTGGTATGTTGATTTCAATGACAGCCACGTCTACTTTGCCGATTGGAATTACGATTTTGCGGTTCGTTTAGTCCGTACCTGCAACTTCAATTATTCAACTTTTTAGGATGTGATTATGACTTCTACAACACTAGAAATTTCAGGCTCCTTCTTTAATAGATTTACATCAGCAAAATTTAATCCGTATTACAAATGAAACAAGGCAAGGATTTGTTAACCTAAAAACATCATAAGTGTCTATTTTTAATTTTCATACGCCCTATTTTGTCGCACTAACCGCTTATGATGACTTTCGACAAATAGGGTTAAATAACCGGTCATAATACAAAACAGGAAATAATCACATGCCTATGCTAATCGAACATATCGATGCTATTGCCCGTAAAAAACAACGCGATGTATTGTATTTGACGTTTCATTCCAAAAAATCTGCCGATATTGGCCTTTGGGACGGTAGCTCAGATAATTGGGAGCAAAATCCCATGCGCGAGACAGTCTGTCAATGGCTGACGGATCACCAGATTTCCTGGAAGCCTTGCGGTTATGTTGCCGATGTCAACATGATGTGCAGCTATCGGGGACAAATTTATCTGGACGTGCCGTATGATGAAAGTGATCCGCAGTATGTGTTAGTGCGTGATTATTTAGAGAATCCTGATGGCAGTATGCGTTTTGAAACAGTCAATTTTTGGTATTTGCCCTTGGCAAAAGCCATGGAAAACGCCCATCACGATGAACCGGGCTTTTGGGAAAAATGGGCTGAAAATTTTTAACTGGCATCACAAAAATGCATCTTTTCTAAGGGAAAATTTAGCAGCCTAAAGCGGGTCAATCGTGCCAGTCAGATAGTAAACATTAACGGTCTATCTCAAACCTAATAACGCTAAAATCAATAGAGCCAGAATAACAATGGAAATGGAAAATACAAACTACATGAAAATGGAGAATTTAACGGATGGATATGGTTATAAAATTTTAGCCAGAAATGCTTATGTAGGTGTTTGGATAACCAAGATGAAAGCATTCATGATTTCAAGATACAAAATGGGCGATTATCCTTTTTTATTTTATGAATACCATTGGGATACGAATGATGCAATCAATTTCCCTTATGGAACTGCTAAGCCAATGGAACTAATAGAAAAATTTCCTTTTAAAATAAAAGACGAGTACACCGATGCAGAGTCCAAACAAATTATTCATTATCTTGACGAATTAGAGGAAATCAATCCAGTCACGCCAGGAATAAATACTTTACAGCAAAGAAAACAAGCGGCTATCAATTGGGAAAAAAGGCTAGAAGCCAAACGATGTTTGGCTAGGGAACTCGAACAACAAGGCATTTCTTGCCGACTACGAAAAACTGCTTAAAGAGAGGAAGTCTAATATAAGCAAATGGCGATGTTTTAGAATCGAGTGGCTGATGACCATGAACGTCGAATGGCAAGATAAGAGAGTAATAATGACACCCAAACAACGCGAAATATTAGTAAATTTTCAGGAACAAATTTGTAACTTGGAATCTTACCTTGGCAGTATGCGGCGTCAACTGCGTGAATTACCAAAGCACTTTGACTCGGCTCAGAACAAAAGCGAATTCACCACAGACGAAATCAGCGAATTGCTGCGCTTTAATGATAGGCTGGCTGAGATTGAACACTACTTATGCGATTTGGGCGCAAAAGAAGATTTACATGTCGCAGCTCGTGTTTCTGATAGTAATGATGCTTTAAATGATTACGAAATTGATGCGACGCTTTACTTTACCCTACGCGAAGATGATCCCGAATTTGATGAAGATGACGACAATTTTTTGACCCAGCGAACCATGAGCCTAAAACATTTAGATAAGAAATGGGGCTTAGGCGATGGACGGGATCATCGGGTATCTATCCCCCATTTTCCAGGCAGTCTTAATGAAATAGCCCATTGCTGGTTATTCCACGATCTTTATGATCACAGCTATGGTCTTGAGCAACCGGCTTTAAGTCTACAAGACTGTTTACGCGTTGGCTCAATCTGGGTGGATGTTGCGGTTCGTCATCAGGCGACGCTGGCTATTAAATCGGGTAAGTGGCACTAACAACATTAAGCAGTTTGGTTGATCTGGTGCGACCTTATGCAACCATAATCAAATCCCAAATATCAGGTGATTGATGGCAACAATAATTAAGCGACTACCTGAAAACAAACAAGGCAAAGATTATGTTGTAGGCGATTTGCATGGCTGCTTTAGTCTGCTTGACGTGCTGCTCGCAAAAGTGCATTTCGATAAACAAAAGGATCGGCTCTTTTCGGTCGGAGACTTGATTGATCGGGGGCCAGAGTCTTTGCATTGCCTGTTCCTTTTGGAAGAACCGTGGTTTATGGCGGTATGCGGAAATCATGAGTCCATGTGCCTGGATTTCTTCTTGCCCTACCGGGTAAATGACACGTTGAAGGTATCTGACTGTGCCAGTTCCAACCTCTTTTTTGATAACGGCGGCGCTTGGATTGAACAGTATTATCAAGCTAACCGGCAATGCATGACCCCTGAATTCAATCGTGGCCTAGACCTGCTCCTGGACATGCCGCTTATTTTGGTAGTAGGAGAAGGCGAAAACCGCTTTCATGTCATTCACGCCGAACTCATCAGATCCCAATATAACTTTGCCAAGACAGCCACATGGCTAAACAGTGACATCGACCGCTGGTTTTCCGAACAACGTATTCCGTCCATTGTTTCGGAAAACTTACTTTGGAGTCGAACGCTGATGTCCGGCAGATTTTCAAAGCACCCTAACGCCACAATCCAACCCGGGCTTTCCACGACTTTCTGTGGGCATTCCTATGCCCCCAAACCTCAGAAAGTGTTGTCACATATCTGCGTAGACACGGGTGCTTTTTTATCGAGTAGTGAGGATATCCAAGAGAGTGCCGATTTTGGCTTAACTCTGTTCGACGTTCAGGCATCACGTTGGTATTTAGCGTCTTATCAACGGCATGAAATTATTCAGGGCGAATTTTAGGATTCAGTTTATTGTTAGTGGCTGCATGAATGGGGATAACCGTCATCGATTTTATACTTGAAGGTAAAAGAAACCGGTTTTCGCGGCTATTTATTGGTTGATGGCATTAATGGCAATTTCGATGAGGGCGTATTTTTGTATGAAATAGCGTTAATCTTGAATGCCTAATTTTGGTTGATATGAAATTCAGCAACCAGATAATCAGAGTACAGCGTAATTCTCCGGATTAATTTCACCCGTAATAACCGAAATATCAAGACTAGAACTAAAGTTATACGAAATATTTCCTAAAGCAAAATTTAACCGAGCCAATTCTATGAACCATAGCCCAGCAGAAGCCCTTCTCTATCATCTGGTAAACCGCTACCTGCGCCAGCTAATGCCGGCTGAATATCTTGCTGAATTGCAAGACCGTTTTACATCAGCTGAACAACAGGTCAAGGATCATCCTGAAACCTTGGCCTGGAGCCAGCGGGTCTTGTGGTTATCGCACTGGGAGGGTGTGTTGTCCAGCAATCCCCAACCTGATGCCATTGTTGCAACACTGTCCACCGCATTGCTGAACAATAAAAAAGTAACCCTTCGCTACCAAGGCAACGATAAAGCTTTTCAGTTCAACTTGTTTGGTTTGATTAAGCGCGATCAGAATTTATTGGTTGTGGGTTCTTACTGGCAGTACAACGACCCGTTCGTTCTGGCCGTGCGCAAGATTGAAGACATTAGCTTGACGGATTATCCTGCCGTTCAGCCTGAGCCGGATTTTAACGTAACAGATTTTATGTACAGGCAATTGAATTTTCATCATGCTCAGGAAAAACTCGACTGCTTGCACATTGAGTTTTCTGAAGAATTGTACAGCTATGTCCAGAATCATCTTCCTGAAGCGGACAAGATCGAAATGATTGCACCGACTGATTATCATCATGACGATTATTTTTTACTGAAAGCGCAAGGCGTTTTCGATGGCGAGCGATTGCGTCAGTGGATCAGCGGCTTTGGGCATAAAGCGCAAGTATTAAAGCCGGATGATTTACGTTTGGTAATGGAACAGTGGCGGCTTGATACCCGCCTCAATTTGTTGAATGCAACTGAATCTAAACGCTGTTTAAATCGCGAAATACAGCGCTGCCTGCGTAACAATCAGATGAGCTTTGGGCTGCTCACTCTTGATCTGGATCATTTCAAGCAGGTTAACGATGGTAATGGTCATGATTTCGGTGACAAAGTTCTTCTGGAAGTTGCCAACTGTATTCGTATCTATGACGAGGCGGCACGGGATGGTGGTGAAGAATTCAGCATTCTATTACCTGACACCAACGCAGCGGAAGCATTGAAAGTCGCCGAACGTATCCGCGATGCCATTGAAAAGCTACAACTGGTTAATGATGATGGCAATGTTGTGTCGGTAACCGCCAGTATTGGTTTATCGATCTATCCTGATGATTTGCCGGATGAGCTAAAAACAAGGATTGAGCAAGGCGATGAGATAGCCCAATTAAGTCAATCCATTGCTGATGCTATTTTTCATCAAGCTGACCAGGCGCTTTACCAAGCCAAAGAACAGGGACGAAATCGGGTTTGTCGGGCGGGTAATGGTTTAGGCGAATAATTGACTGGTTTTATAAATAAAGGGTTACGGAATGTTAGCGTTATCTTAATTTATCAAGAAAAAGTTTCTGTATATTTTTTAAACGCATAAATGTAACTTCTCAATACCCCATGGCACCTATCAAGGTGAAAATATTACAGCGAATATGAAAAATGAAATTGCTCGTTATTTTGATGCAGGCCAAATCAAATACATTTTCGATGACCACGAAACGTATTCAAATGACGACAAAGATGTTGTGCAATTTATTTTGAATTTATCTGAATCATCTTATTGACCGATGTTTAACAACCCGAAATTTTACACACTCGGAATTTTTAAACCCACCGTACTAGAATTTTTATGATTAGTAATACTAACCTCCAATGGAGATACCACAATGAACGCAATTAACGAGCTAGCATTCACTAAAGACTTTAGTCTTGCACAAAAATTAGAACTGATCATACCTGGATTAGTACTGGCGTCAGGTGAAGACGATGAGGCAATCGGATTTGCAACTAAGAGATTACTTACAGATGATGAGATTTGCGCAGTAGGTAATGGTCTTAAAATGTATTTTCACTGTGAAGATCGTGATGAGGAGTTCCCCAGCTATGTCTATACTTACGAAAACGTGCCTTGGGTCAGTAACCAAGCTTAAGTTTTGGCATATTTTTACAGCATAAGCAATTGAAAATAAAACTGTAAGGCAGTTTCGCGCTAGCAAACCGCCATCGGTGCGCCACGGAATGGCGGATTGCTTTTTAGTGTTCTGATGAACATTATTCGCTTTTCTGATCAGCAACAATAAATAGCAGACGATTTTCTAAGGTCAATTCAATTACCGAAAGGCAATAGTCGATGTTTTGAAACCTACCACAAGGAGAATGAAGAATTAAATAGCCTTAAAAATTCTTTTTTTAAAACCACATGCTTGCTTCGTTGCAATGAAGTAATTTGGCATCACTTACCCGTTTAATTAGGAAACTAAATGACAGATGAACAACTAGAAGAAATATTAAAAGAATCAAGACGATTAACCATTCCCGCTGTTGAAAAAAATATATTTTCTATTGGTGGGCGTGGTCATTATGAAAATCCGATTAGTGATCTCCTCGCATTCTTCTTGGATGTACACGAGATTCATGGATTTGGTGATCTAGTCCTGAGATCACTCAATGAAGCTGCTGGACTATCTTCGGATGATATTGACCTAATTGCAACGCCTCAGAGAGAAGTGCAAACAACTGATGAAAAAAGGATTGATATTCTGTTTGAGGGTGAGCGATATGTAACTATGATCGAAAATAAGATTCGTCATTGGGCTGCCAACCCATTTGGCAGTTACGATGCTTATCTAAACGAAAAATATCACAACAAAAGAATTAATCGAGTGCTTTTATCTATCCGTAAAGAAACGCCGCCAGAAGGTTGGGTTTCATTAACCTACAAAAACTTATTAGCCCGTATTAGAGAAAACCTTGGTGATTACATCATTAAGAATCCGTACTCTAAATGGCTAGTTTTATTTCGTGAATTTCTCCTTAATATTGAGCAAGAGTGTGAGCCAGACCCTATGACTAACGAACGATTTGAATTTGCATATAAAAATTATCAAGCCATATACGAACTGCAAAAAATCGCAATTGGCTACATTGACGAATTACTGAAAAGGGGGCTTGATGCAATAAGATTGGATTCTGATACAGAAGAATCAGCAGTATTTAGCAAAAAACAAGTCTGGGGTGAACATGGTACTGCGTTACTGTTTCATCGTAAGAATTGGGGAGGTCAATCAAATATCACGTTGCTGCTGAGTCCGACTGGCTTGTTCCTTGTGCGGCTTTATGTGTATGACATTCAAGATTGCGATGTTCCCAAACTTCGAGAAATGATAGTTAATGATAAGTATATGAAATTCTGGACGGAATCAAAAACCATCCGTTGCTTTGGAGATTTCGAGAATTCAAAATTGGATGCCATTCTTAAAGAAATTCAGGAAGTCGCACAAATACTAAATAGCTATTATTCCAGTTAATCGGCTAAAAAGGACAACCATGCAATTTGACGACGAACTGCTCAACCGCTTACGCCAAGCAAAACGGCTGGTATTCTTTACCGGTGCCGGAACTTCAACAGAAAGTGGTGTCCCGACTTTTCGGGATGAGCAAAACAGTCTCTGGATTAATTTTGATGCAACCCGTTTTGCCACAGAATCGGGATTCCGCGCTAATCCAGGCCAGGTTTGGCAATGGTACGCAGAACGCCGCCAGCAATTACAAACCCTATCACCTAATCCGGCACATCGGGTGATGGCGGCTTGGCAAGATAAAACCGCTGGTGTCACGGTCATTACCCAAAACATCGATGGTTTTCATCAACAGGCGGGTAGCCGTGACGTGATCGAATTGCATGGCAATATTACCGCGAACAAATGCGTTGATTTTGGTCATGTCGCCCCAATGGATGTGAATCTTAGTGACCAGCCGCCGCATTGCCAGCAATGTGGAAGTCTGTTGCGCCCGGATATCGTATGGTTTGGTGAAGCACTGCCCGCAGTGGCCTATCATTTTGCGGAACAACTCTGTTTTGATTGCGAAGTGTTTGTCTGCATCGGTTGTTCCATGGAAGTCTACCCGGCTGCCAGTTTGCCGTTCAATGCCGCACGCTCTGGTGCTTATCTGATTCAGATCAATCCTCAAGCCACGCCGTTAGATGAGGTCGCTGACTGCAATCTGTACGGCAAAGCGGGTGAAATTCTGCCACAGTTATGGCAAGCCGTTTGGCAAGAGCCGCTGCCATGAAGCCACATTTCCCAAAAGTCCGCCGCCGTATTCAGCGTGCTTTTTTAGCTTGGTATGCCAAACATCAGGACACAGTACCGTTGCCATTACAGCATGTCAGACGCAAAAATGATTATTTAGCGTTTACTTTAACGGGTTTACATCCGGCGATTACGTTCGGCCTGACTTGGGAATTGGTTGTTTATGTGGAATGGCAAGGAATATGTTGGGATTTATTGGCAAGTTTTGAATCCTGGCCCCGACACAGTGCTGATGGCTATTATTGCGAGTTGTGCAAGCCAGAAGCACGGACACTTTTTCACAGCCGCAAAGCCTTATGGCAAGACCAAGTGTTCGAGCCTTTTTTGCAATGGCTAAACGAAAGCTTGCTGCCGTCGAGATTCTTGGGTTTGTATACCGTTGGACGGGCAAGCACTTACGCGAAACTATTGATTGAACCTGATCCAGAAGCTTATAGGATGTTGCCACTTTGGATATAGGAGAAACCGACAGTTGCTAGCGACTCACAGACACATTGTCCTGTTACCCTGAATTTCTCCAATAATTGAAGTGGATTGACAACATGGACTTTAGCGACGACTTATTGAAAACCTTGCTTCACGCAAAGCATATTGTAGTTTTTACCGGAGCTGGCATGTCGGCAGAAAGCGGTATAGCCACTTTCCGAGATGCTGGCACAGGGCTTTGGGAACAATACGACCCTTGTGTGCTGGCTAGTCCTCAAGGCTATCGTGCGGACAAGGCTCTGGTCTGGGGCTGGTATGAATGGCGGCGTATGCAGGTCTTGCGTGCGGAACCGAACGCTGGGCATCTTGCCGTCGCCGAGTTGGCAAAGCGCGTTGAACGGTTGACACTGATTACCCAAAATGTCGATGATTTACACGAGCGTTCCGGCAATACCGATGTCGTGCATTTACACGGCAGCCTGCATTCTCCCCGCTGTTTTGCTTGTGCCCGACCTTATACATTTACGGACGGCATCCCGGACGAACCGGTTGGCGGGCGTCGTCTGGCTCCACCGCATTGCCAACATTGTAAGGGCCCGATTCGTCCGGGAGTGGTGTGGTTCGGAGAAGTGCTGTCGGAAGCCGCCTGGAAGCAAGCCGAGCAAGCGGCTTCGCAGTGCGATGTTTTTTTCTCTATCGGCACTTCCTCTTTGGTTTGGCCGGCTGCACAACTGCCGGTTACGGCTTCTGCAAAAGGCGCCACGGTGATACAAATCAACCCCGGCGCAACGGCATTAGATAGCAAGGCACATTTCAATTTAAGGGGTAAAGCAGGTGAGATCATGCCAGCATTGCTTGATGCGTTACCCGTGGCGGTTTCTTATTAATTTTATTGTTGCAACAGAGGTTAGACAGCATGCAAATCAGACTTGGATACGGATTGGACGGCATGAAACCCAAACGGATGCACTCCACTATCGGCGAAAAAGAAGTCGGCCCGGCAGGCTTCCTGTCTATTCTGGAAACACAATGTGGCATCGCTCCGGTAACGGATTCACCGACGACGCGCATTATTCAATATCTGGGGTGCCTTAAGGCCTGCGATAGTCCAGGCCGTTTTTACCATCATTCTTTTGCAATCGATCAATTCAATGTCGCCAAGACCTTGCTGCAATGGCGTGATAGCTGGTATGAGGCCGGTTGGAACGGCCTGTTCTCAAGTGAGGTATCCAGCCGTCTGGCTGAAATGGCGGATGTTGAACAGTTAGCTGCGGGAAAAGTCAGTTTCGGTTTTGGCCAACGGCAACAAACGGTTTTGGCAAGGTTAAAGACGCAAAAAACACAGATTGAACGCGTTATCTTGTTAGACCGGCTCGTTGATTTTTCGCCACTCTGGCAGCAAATCTTGCAATCATTTGACGTTACTGAACAGCCTGTTTTATTACCGCCCACACCATCAAACAATGATCTCTACCGCTTACAAAGCACTTTAGCGCAACTGGCCTCCGAAAGCTTAAACAAAGACGCAGACGGTTCCATCAAAAAAACCAAATTGGCGGGGGATCACAGCTTCGTTGTGGTTAAAGCCCGATCCAAAGCCATTTCTGCCCACTTGGTCAGTCAATGGCTTGCAGCGCAAGCCGCACAAAACCAGGAAAAAACCGTAGCGGTGTTAACCGACAGCGATGGTGTAGACATGGACGATGCCTTGTCCGCCGTTGGTTTACCCCGACTGGGGTTTGAAAAGACATCACCCTGGCGGCCCGTGCTACAAGTTTTGCCCATTGCATTGGAGTTATTGTGGGAACCTTTGAATCCTGACATGTTGTTACAATTCTTAATGCACCCAGTTGGCGTATTGCCGGGCAGAATCCGCCATCCGTTAGCCGATGTGGTGGCAAACGCTCCAGGTATTGGTGGCGAACAATGGCGGCAAATGCTAACCCAACTGCTCGAAAAAGAAAATGAGCGCGAAGATTACAGTGATGAACGGTTTAAACAGTTACAAACCGATCTTGATTATTGGTTTGCCAGTTCCCGTTATACTTCCGAGGCAGGATTGCCGATTGATATCGCCAAACAACGTATCTTGAAAGTGACCCATTGGTTGGCCCAACAACAATCGCGCTGGGAAGATGAAGCAATGCGGGCACTATTTGGCGCCGCATACAGCCAAGCCGGTGAACTGAATACCGCGTTAAGCAATTTACTGGCTGACGGTACGACACACATCAAACCAGAACAGTTACGCTATTTATTGGACCAGTTGACCGGTGCGGGTACCGGCATTGTCGATCAATACGCTGAATGCATTCCCAATCAAGCGCAATGGTTGGCAGGCGCCAGCCAGCCGGATAGTTTTAACCAAACGGTCAATACGCTGATTTGGTGGGATTTACGGCCTACGGTTTCACAATCAACCCACCCTTGGTCTAGGCAAGAGTTAAAACAATTAAGCAATAATGGCGTACTGTTGCCGGAACTTGACCAGCAATTGCAGAGGCAGGCATCAAGCTGGTTAAAACCCATCAATGCGACTTTAGACCGTTTGATCATTGTTTTGCATGACAACGAAGAAGCGCATCATCCGCTATGGGATCAAATTTGCAGTTGTCTGGAAGGCTGGCAGGAAATTGGGGTGGAAGACAGTGTGCTGGGAGGAAACGCTATCAGCGTCTTCAACAACCTTACAACAGAAAAGACCGAAGATAAACCGTTACCTAGCTTAAGTCGCTGGTGGCAACTGGATTCAGGCAAGCATTTGGTGCCACGTGAGCAGGAGTCATATTCCAGTCTAGAGGCTTTCTTCAACAGCCCTTACCAATGGGTACTGCGCTACAAAGCCCGTTTGACTGCCGGTACTTTGCAATCTTTAAGTGATGGCAATTTGTTAAAGGGCAATCTGGTGCATCATCTTTACGAGCGATGTTTTAGCGAAAATCCCGCCTTATTAACCACTAAAAATGCCAATGAATCAGACCTCAACCGCTGGTTTGACCAAGCTATCCAAGCCCTGCTGACCCAAGAAGGAGCAGTGCTGTTGCAGCCCGGCAGGCTGGTAGAAAAAGAACAGTTTGTAGATACCGCCCGAAAATCCTTGCATGAATTGGTTCGACAGCTAAAGACTGCAAACGTGGTGCAGATTGAAATGGAACAAGCGCAGGAAGCCGTGTTCTTTGGCGGCAATTTGCGCGGCTTTATCGATATGAAAGTTACTAATGCTGAAGGTAAGGAAGCGGTGATTGATATTAAATGGGGGGGTGCAAAATATCGCAAAGCGAGTTTAAAAGACAATGCACACCTGCAATTGGTGACGTATTCCTATATGCGGCAACAAAACAGTGCTGCAAAGCAATGGCCGGCAGTGGCTTATTTTGTTATCGACGGCGGCGGGGCAATGCTTGCACAGAACACCGATTATTTCCCTGAAGCCATCGGTATCAATCCGGATGCCAATGAAAACCATGCCGTAATCTGGCAGAAAATGAAAAAAACCTGGGAGTGGCGGCGTAAACAACTCGATAGTGGCTTGATTGAAGTGACCGTTGGCGGCACTGAAGCCGATATCCATTCAGACCCTGGCGAGGATGCCCTGATCATTCCAGAATTCAGCGATGGCTTTAACGATTACAAGGTGCTGACCGGTTGGGGAGAATTATCATGATGGACCATATCACCTTTATCAGTGCCGGTGCGGGTAGCGGTAAAACCTATCGTCTGGCATGCGATTTGGAAAAAATACTGACGACAGAACCTGCCGCCAAACCATCCGGTGTCATTGGCACCACATTTACTAAATTGGCCGCTGGGGAATTACGGGAACGTGTCCGGCAACGCCTGAACGGACGCGGCTTTACGCAAATCGCCAACCAGATGGATCAGGCCATGCTGGGCACGGTCAACAGCGTCTGCTGGCAATTATTGGGCCGCTTTGCCTTCGAAGCCGGTTTGTCTCCCAATCTCAAGGTGGTTGAGGAAGCTGAAGCGAACCGTTTATTCAGCCAGGCACTCGAACAGGTGCTCACGTTACAAACTGTTCAGGACATGAATACATTGGCTTTTCGGTTAGATCAGGAAGACTGGAAAAGTATCATTAAGGCCATTGTCAACACCGCCAGAGCCAATGATCAAACTGTCGAACAAATTATAAACAGCGGCAAAGCCAGTGCTGATTCCTTGCTGTCTTTTTTCCCGAAACCGACATCAAAAAAACTGGATAACGAACTCTACAATGCCGTGGAAGCCGCAATTACTTTTATCAAAAACAGTGAAGACAGCACCAAAGGCACACAAAGCTATCTAAATTTGCTACAAGATCTTGTCGCCCCCATTAAACAGGATAATCTGACTTGGCCGAACTGGGTAAAATTATCGAAAGCCTCCGCTACCAAGAGAAGCCAGGATGCTTCCGATGCCGTGCAACGGGTTGCTGCCGATTTTGAAAAACACCCCCGTTTACACGCTGATATTCGAGACTATTGTGAACAGCTTTTTAGCATCGCCGCCTCCGCATTGGCGCAATTCCAGGATTTCAAAAAAATCAGGGGATTGATCGACTTTACCGATCAGGAACACTTGCTGTATCAAGCATTGGAAAATCCCCTGGTGCAAGCGGTATTGCAAGATGAGCTGGAATTACTGATGGTGGATGAATTTCAGGATACCAGCCCGATTCAACTGGCGTTGTTTTTACGTCTGGCCAAACTGGCCAAACAGGTCATCTGGGTAGGCGATGTCAAACAAGCCATTTATGGGTTCAGAGGTTCCGACCCGGAACTGATGCAAGCCATCCTCAACCATTTGGAAGCCAACGGCGGTAACGTCGAAGTGCTTGATACGTCATGGCGTTCCCGCCCCGAGTTGGTCAATTACGTCAATGCAGTGTTTGTCCCCGCTTTCGCCAATTCGTTGCCGAAAGAACGGGTTGAACTGAAACCGAAACCGGGAAGCTCAAAACAACCTCAAACCGCCCTCGAGCATTGGCAATTGCTCGGCAGCAATAAACCCAAACGGGCGTTGGCAAAAGGCTTGCAGGAATTTATCGCTGGTGGTTATCAATTAAAGAATAAAGACGATGGCCAATTCAGAACCGCCCACTATGGCGATGTCGCGGTATTATGCCGAACCCATGCCAATCTGACTGAAATTGCCAATGCCCTATTGGCCTTCAACATCCCCATCAGCCGCAGCCAAACCGGCCTGCTGAACACGCCGGAAGCCGCCTTAGTGCTGGCCGCCATGCGTTATCTGATTGATCCATCAGACAGCTTGGCAACCGCTGAAATGATCTGTTTATCGCAAGGGGAAACACCGGAAACTTGGTTGCAATCACGGCTGGATTATATAGCCTCTGAAAACAAACAAGGCCGATGGGGCGATGATAATGCCTTTTTGAACACACTGGCCAAGCAAAGGGAGCGGGTTCAATACTTAACGCCCTCGGAATTGATGGGCCAGGCGATTCATGCCGGCGATATTCGACGCGTAATTTTAAACTGGCAAACCGATGCCGAGCGGGCCAAGCAGCGCCTGTTAAATATCGAACAATTATTAGGGTTTGCCGAATCCTATGAAAACCAGTGTAGCAATGAAGGCCATGTCGCCACAGTGACCGGCTTAATATTATGGCTGAACCAACTGGTTAAAGACGGTGAAGATACTCAGGCCGCCAATACCCAAACCTTGGCCGTGCAACTGTTAACCCATCACGGTGCCAAAGGACTGGAATGGCCGGTAGTGATTGCCATGGATCTGGAAGCCAATATCAAAAGCAATGTGTGGGGCTTAACAGTTAAAGCCGATAACGGTAACCTGGATATTACCCAGCCACTAACAGGTCGAAGCCTGCGGTACTGGTTATGGCCATTCGGCTTACAGGCTACTGGCATTAGCGTCAAAGAGCGGGTTGAACAATCCGAACACGGTTTGGCCGAACAACGCCGCGCGCAGGAAGAAGCCAAACGCTTGCTCTATGTTAGTCTGACCCGCCCCCGGGATTGTTTAATCATTCCGCTCAAAGATACCAAGGGCGAATGGCTGCGTGTCTTGGCCGCCGATTGGATGCTACCGGATGATGAAGCCAATAATGAGCTGACCTTACCGGCAAGCAAGGAAAAAATCCCGGTAATATTTAAGACACTGTTACAAGAAGAAGCACCAGAAAACACGCTAACCGGGCAGCAGGTGCCCCACTGGTTTGCAAATATCCCTTCCCACCCAACCAAACTTCCCGCCAAACTGTCGCCGTCATTAGTGCCGCCGCTGGAAAAGGCCCGTGTTAGCGAAGAGATCACCTTGGGCGACAGGATCAGCCTGCAAGGCATCCCGAATATGACCCACTTGGGTGAGGCTATCCATGCCTTGATTGCCACACAGATAATCAACGACCCGATTCACCCAATATTGCTTGCGGAACAGGTACTTGGAAATTACGCCATACTGGAGCATATAACCGTAGACGATGCACTGATCTGCGTTGCCCGATTCAGACAGTTTATTGAACAACAGCTGGCCGCCAAATCTATCCAGATTGAGTACCCGATTGAATACCAACTGCCCAACGGCCAAATAGCCAGTGGCTGGATTGATGCCTTAGTCGAAACTGAGCAGGGTTATGTCATTATCGATCACAAATCCAACCCGCAATCTAAAGCGGATTGGCATGACGTGGCATTAAAATATTCAGGCCAGTTAGCGCTTTATAAGTCAGCGGTTGAAGCGGCTACCGATAAGCCTGTTGTGGCCTGCTGGGTGCATTTCGCAGTGACGGGTGGCTGTTTGAAAATCAGTTTCTAACGCATAGTAGAGCCGTTAATGATATTTGCAGCATTGGCTAGGCTTTTACTGGACGATGCCATATTAGGGGTTCCGACACCTAAATTAGGGGTAATTTTCGAGAAAAATTATTGTGATCGTATGGTATCTGAGTAGCTGTAATATTGCTGTTTTCTCCATTCTGCTAATACCTTGTTTCCATGAGATTGATCGCATACGAATAACTTGTTCATCTTAGTGCATTTAAGCGTATGCTTGGAGTGCTGCATTGATCTTTAAACCAATTGTTGCCAATTAATCCTTGGCATACCAGCACATTTTCATAATTTGTTAGAAAACCCATCAATTATTTGGAGCGTTTGCCATGAGCAGAGAACAGAAAAGCAATAAGGAAGACAAGAAAAAACCAGCACTGAACCAAAAGGAAAAGAAAGCGGCGAAGAAAGAGAAGAAAGACGCTAAAAGTTAATGGTGGATAAGGCAACTAAAAGGCATAACTAAATATTGGCTAACAGCCGATACACACTCGCCCTAGAAGGCATAAGTATCTACACAACATTCCCCAAGAATTGCTGTGCAGTCGCTTTTAAAGCCTCCAGCTCCACTTGGGAGTAGGCCTCCATGATTTTGGACATGGACAGGAAAACCCATAAGCCCGCCAATAATGCGGGATTGCTGGACGCCTGTTTGTGGCGCATTTGCCTGCCACTGAGCTTAATCAGGAATGTCCGCAGCTCGGCGGCTTCTTGGCTCGTGTCAGCGGCGATTTCCCAGACCGTCACACAGGCCATGCTGGCGACCAGAAGGCGCTTGGCGATGGCCAAGGCGGATTCCTGTTGCCACGCTTCCAACTGGTGACCCGCCGATTTGACGAGCTTGAAAAAGCATTCGATTTGCCACCGCCAGTAGTACCAGAGGGCAATGGTGGCGGCATCCACGCCTGACACGTTGGTCAGCAGCAGCCATTCTGCCAACACGTCGCCGTCTTCGGCTAGGACGCGGCTGACAACCAACCTTGCCGACACGGGAATGCCAGGAACAGCCGGTTGTTTGCTTTTCTTCTGGCTGGGTTTGGCAGGGCGGCTCAACGTCACCTCGGCTTGTGCCACCCACTGCCAATAGGTCTTGCCGTGGTAACTGACTTGCCGGGTCTTGCTGAAGGCCAGTTCTTGAGCCACCGCTTTACAGGCTATGGGTTTGCCCGCGTAGTCCATTTTGGGGTTGTCCTTGACCCGCACCAACCAGCGGCTACCCGCCGCATCCCAACGGCGGATGTGGCCGACCGAATCGCCTTCGCGGTCAATCAGATGCACCAAGGGCTTGGAAAAACCTTGGTCATCCAAGTGCTGGATGCAATCACTCACTTCCTCCAGATGGTTTTTGGCGGGCGACGGGGATGCCGTATCGCCGTAGGTGGCGTAGCTTCCATCGGCGCTAACCAGTCGCTGTGCCACCGGTGCCAACGGCAATCCCGTCCGGTCGCTGACGATCAGGCTGGATTGCAGGTCGTATCCCACATCGGTTTCGTGCGTTATGGCGTAAGTGTCGGTTTTGTTAAGGTGTTTATAGCTTAGCCGCGACCAGTCATGCACGCAGAGGGCGTACTGGAGGCAATGTCGGGCGATGCCCGCATGTGCCGCGGTCGTGAGCGGTTCCTGAAGTATCGGCAGGCTGACGGACTCGTTCGCGTAGAACCGCCATGCCGCTTGTGTACTGGCGAAGCTGCTGATTTTGTCCGGCAAGGCTTTCAGCCCGGCGTTCAACGGTTCGCTTGAATTCATATGTTCAAGCACCAGTTGCTGATGACGCTTGATGAGGCGCGGGTCGACTCCCGCCAGTGTTTTTTAAAATCATTACCCATCATGCCATTTTATTTGCAAACTTGTGTAGATACTTATGCCTAGAAGGGGTTCTGGGTGAGTAGACCTGCCAAGTCGCCTTAGCAGACCCCTCCTCAGAACCGGACTTGCAAAACTATTGCATCCGGCTCCCGATAGATCAGTGTCCCCACACATATTCAGTGCGCTAGAACATCGATATGGTTTTCCATGTTTTCGGAAAACCAATTGCATTAAGGCCACGCAGAAGTTTAGTCCACGATACGCGACGTTTACCGCCACGACGGTTTAGCCATTGCAAAATTATACGCTTTGACCGTTCCAGAAATTGACCAACACGCCTCTTGTTATCAGAGACACCATGATAATTGATCCACCCCTTAATAACCCGAATAACGGTTTTGAGAACACCAAGCGTGTCCTTCGTATTCAGGTTTTCCCTCAAGAAGCGTCTCATGCCCTTGAGCTTAGCCGCAAATCGATCTCTACGACTCGTGAATTTCAGTCGCCAGAAACCTTTCAGCGCTAAACCCCAATAGCAGGTGAAGCCGAGAAAATTGAACGATGGTAGTCGTTTTCCTTGCTGATGGGCTATGGATGCCGCCACGCGACCCGCAGGTATAATCTGGGATTTATCGGCATGCATCTCAAGTCCAGCTTTTGCCAGCCGTTTTGGTAATACCTCATAAAAGCGTTCCGCTTCACTAAACCGCTCAAACACGAAAACCATGTCATCCGCAAATCTCACCAACTCTACTCGACCATGAATATGCGAGTGCTTAATTGATTCAAACCACTCATCAATCACATGGTGCAAGTAGATATTGGCTAAAATTGGCGATAGACTCGAACCCTGTGGACATCCGCAGGTGTTCGCTAAATCATGTTTGCCTTGCCGAATGGGCGCTGTAATCAAGATTTCGATCAGCCTTAGAAAGCGACGATCGGATATCTTTCCTCGCAAAATTCTCATCAAAACCTTATGCGGTATTGTGTTGAAGTATTTGCGGATATCAATCTCAACTATAGCTCCATTTGGATTTTGGTAAGTTGCGCTATTTAATGCCCTTAATGCATCGTGACAATTCTTGCCTGGTCGGTAACCGTAAGAGCATGGTAGAAATAATGGTTCGTATATCGTGTTTAAGATTACGCTAACGACCATCTGAACTAATTTATCTTCTACACATGAGATCGCCAACGGACGAGTACTTCCATCCTCTTTTGGGATTTCGGTTATTCTTGCAGGTTTCGGCTTATATGTGCCACGCCGTATTTTCTGAATGAGACCCGTGAGGTTTTCATCAAGATTTTTGCCGTAGCTCGCCTTTGTCACTTTATCGATACCGATAGCTTTATTCCCAGCCAGCAACCAGTATTGCTCTTTAAACATATCGACATTGATCAGGTGGCCAATGTTGTTAAACACGAGCTGCCGATCTTGCGCCGATAATTCACCTATGCGCTCAAGTTTCGTTGACCATGATATTCTGTCTTCGCTGTGTACAGTCATTGTTTCTCTCTTACGCTCGATCTATCTGCCAGCCCTTCGCTCCACAGGCATTACCCTGCTTCAACACTACTATGGCTAACTCCGACTTCCACTGATTTATCCCAAGCACCTTATGCTCTTCACACTTGTTAGCTTGGTACTCCATTCTTGGAGGAACCAATGGATCTCCTGGGTTCCGCACTGTTCTTTACAAACTCGCCGACGCCTTCGACTCCGGTGTGTGTTTCAAAAATGGGATTTGCTAGTTTGACCATTTAGAAACCGTGGCCTGCTGACCTTCCAACGTCATCGGCACAACACAATAAGGGATTTCGGAGCTGTCACGTTCATCTACTGATTTCGGCTCGAGTGTTTCGCTGTCTACGCTTCGTCTCCATTGTTACCGCCGAAGACGCAAGACTCGCTATGTAGTGGTCTAGCTAACCTTCTACAGTGGGACTTTCACCCACAAGATCAGTGCAGCTTTTCCCAGCGCACTGGAAGAACCCCCAAAAGTGTTCGTTCTGAGCTATGTTTATTAAATGTCTATAAGCACCGTTTCATAAAGCCATCACCTCTATTTAGGTGTTATCCCTATATCAACGTTTCGAAACCGAAGGTACGAATACAACGTGGTTTTCGAGATTCCTAATTGTTCAGCAATTTTTTTCACGGGAATGCTTCCATTTTTGTAGAGGGCTTCAGCAATGGTTGCCTTTTCTATTGCCGCTTGAGTCATCCCTTTTGGCCGCCCACCTTTTCGACCGCGAGCCCGGGCCGACTTCAACCCGGCCTGTGTTCGTTCACGAATTAATTCCCGCTCAAACTCGGCAAGAGAAGCAAAAATACCAAACACCATTCGCCCTTGTGCAGTCGATGTATCAATCGGATCGTTTAAACTGATTAACCCCACTTTTTTTTCAATTAATTTTGTGGTCAGGTGGATTAAATGGGCCAGGTTTCTGCCCAGCCTATCTAATTTCCAAATGATCAATGTGTCACCTTCCCGCAGGTTTCGCATAATTTCTTCAAGCACCGGCCTTGACGTTTTTGCACCACTGGCAATTTCTTCATGAATTTGATCACAGCCGGCATTTTTTAATGCGTCAACTTGCATGGACAAAGATTGCTCTCTGGGTGAGTTTAAACAAACGACACTAAAGTCCCATAGAAAATGACGGAAAGCCAGAGCCGATAAGGCTTAGAGTCAATTATCCACTTCCCAATTTTAACCATGAAAAACTGGCATTTTTTTGGGAAATCAAAAAGTGGCTCAAAACCACGTCAGACACGGCATTGCAAAAAATCTTATGAAACAATTCTGTCGTTTGTTTAAATTTACCCTATACTTGGAAACGTCACGCTAGCTACAAACTTATATTTTTAGAGGTATTCAATTTGAAGAAAAACGACCCAATCTCAAAAACTATGTCGGCTAATGTCCTTAGCATTCAGGAAGGTCAAAATTTAAGCGATGTCCGCAATTTGATGTGTGAAGCACATATACACCATGTCCCCATTGTTCAAGGTAAGAAACTCAGCGGCTTGGTTAGCTTTACTGATTTGATGAAGATCAATTTGGTAATCAGCGGCGCGGATGAACGCACAATCAATGCGATCATTGACCAGCAATTTACGATCAAAGACATCATGTCAACCAACATCACCACCATTAAGTCCAGTGATACAGTGCGGCACGCCTCAGAAATATTGGCACGTGGTGCTTTTCACTCTTTGCCGGTAGTTGATGATGAAGGAAATTTGGTCGGCATTGTTACATCAACGGATCTTATTCGCTACCTGAACGACCAATACTGATCCTATCCCAAGTGTGGGGGATAGGCATCTCTAAACCGGTATCCCTTTTTCTGCTTCGCCTCAAATAAGAGTAGTTACCCACAAATTCTGTGTATAACGTTGTTTACAAACCGGTCATTTTATCGCTAACCTTCCGTTAATCCTTGATTTTAGTTGGATTGACTAGAAACTGGTCAGACTGGTTTCATAAGGTAGCCCTGCCTTAAATCCCTGGGGGGCATCCCCTTTTTTGATATTCCCGAAAGGGAAAGCGTAGCCCCCGAAACCAGGGGTTATGTAATGGTGGTTTGAGACGCCGTAGCAACGCATTAGTGCCATAGGATGTGCCGACGTACGAAGCGCATCATTCACGTAACAACTCGAACGATGCGCTTCGTACGTCAGCACATCCTATAAGCCCATCTTATCGCGTTGCTGCGCGGCGAGGAAAAGGTCGGCCTTGAATGGACGATGGTGAGCACCAGTTCAAATCCGACAGGCCGCTAGATAACCAGGAAATCTGATGCCTGCACACTGGCCCCTCCCAGAAGCTCGACAAACGCGACCTGTTCAGTGCCGCCCTTGCCGTCTGGGTCGTATGAGAGAATTCCCGTCGCGGGATTGAAGATGATATGGTCATCCGCATCCTTTGCCGCACGACCGGACCTGAACATCGACCCGCCTAGTGTGCCGAGGTTCAGTGCGTCGAACGCCCCGTCGCCGAACTGAACGAGGACGATAAAGTCTTCCCCGCTGACGAAATCGGTGATTTCGTCAGAGCTGCCCGCAAGCCCAGCTAACGGGCCTTCACCGAGCACGAATCTGTCGATGCTGCTGCCGCCAGTCAGTAAATCGTGACCCGCACCGCCAACCAGCGAGTCATTGTTGAACCCGCCATCTAGGGTATCGTGGCCCGAGCCGCCAAACAGGTTGTTGGAGTTGAAATCGCCCGTGATCCGATCGTTGAACCGAGAGCCGATCACATTCTCGACATTCAATACCAGATCGGTGCCGATTTTCTTGCCCGTGGCGCTGTTCATCAGCAGGTTGATCTCGGCACCACTGTCGTTATTGCCGCGCCCAACGTCCTCATAGCTGACGGTGTCGATCCCGAAGCTGCCTTCAATCCGGTCATCGCCAGCCTTGCCCTGTAGAAAGTCGTTTCCAGAGGCACCGTTGAGCGCATCGGCCTCTTTGGTTCCAATAAGTGTGTCACTGCTGCTGGTACCGACCCGATCAGCGTTCTCGACCGTCAGGTCATCAAAGCGATTTCCCCCAAGTTCGGTGCCCGAGGGATTGGAAATGCTGAAGCGGTAGACCTCGTCGCCCCCCTCTAACTCGTCGTTCCGTACAAAGAAATACAGGCTAACAAGACTCTGCTCCGCTGCGAATGAGATGGTGCGGTTGCTGAAAAACCCGTCCTGAATGCTGCCGCCCAAGGCACCTGCCGTTACCCCGGTCAGGGAAAGCGCTACCGAAGCGGCAGCGGTCGCATCACCCAGTCGATAGATTTCGACGCTGATCCGGTTGTCAACATCGCCAAGTTCCCTCGCGCTGCTGCGGTTGATGTCTAGAAATACGGCACTAGCGGCGAAGTCCTCGACGTGGCCCAGAACCTCGCCAGACGTGCCGGCTTGGCCATTGGGGCCGTTGATCCGGCCGATGCCGTCCCAGCCATCATCCGCGTCAGTTTTGCCATCGCCGCCCTTGCCGCCTGTACCGCCCTCGCCACCCCTACCCGCCGCACCGCTACCGCCCCAGACAAGATTGTCGCCATTGACCCATCCGCCGACGACGGTCATCTGGCCGCTGTTCAATACGGTTGTCGCGGCATCCTCCCCGTCGCCGCCGCGCCCGGCAAAACCGCCATTGCCCCCGAACCCACCAAATTTACCATTGCCCCCGTCTCCGCCATTGGCCCCTGATCCGCCAATGCCGCCCCGACCGCCAAACACCTTCATGGACTGGAAATAGACGTCCTTCATTGTCAGCGTTCCGAGGTTCATCACGCCGGCTGCTGCCTTGCCCCCATCTCCGCCTGCGCCGCTGCCGCTCCCGCCCGGTCCCCCTGGCCCTGCAGGGGCGTTGTTGCCATTTCCACCATCTCCTCCGGTTCCACCCCTGCCCGCCGTGCCGCCCTGACCGCCGTAGGCATTCACATCAATGAAATTGACCCGGTCAAGTTCCAGTGTGCCGAGGTTGAGGATGCCGCCCACCGCCGTCTGACCATCCTGCCCCCAGGTGTTGACCGAAAGTCCGCCATTGCCGGGCGATCCCGGTAGGCCGTCATCCCCGCCGTCCAGTCCGTCGATGCCGTCGTTCCCCGACTTGCCATCGCGCCCTGCGGCGCCCGCATGCAGATTGTCCTCCATCGCCACATCGATCAGGCGCAATCCCGCCCCGACCTCGACTTTGACCATGGTGAAGCCAAACTCCTCGGTCGAAGTGGAATTATAGCCCGCGCCGTTATTGCCGGAGAAAATGACGTCGTTCGTGCCGAACTCGATGGTGTTATCGTTCTCGATCTGCCCGTCAATCGCGATTCTCGCCCCCGCCTTGACCACCAGCGTGTCGCCCAAGCTGACCCGGGCCGCCTCTGCAAAGCGGATGGTCACCTCTTCGCCGGATTGGATACTTCGTTTCGTGGCGGCTTTAAACGCCTCGTCGAAGGATAACTTCCCGTCGTCAGGAGCATTCACTGTGGTTTCGACCATTAGGAATTTCATACAATACTCCGATTAAATTTCGATACTGGTATTCGTAAGGACGGAGGATTTTTTGTTTAGTGCCGCATCAACCGAAGTATCCCACCATAAATCCATTATCACAAGCGTCATTTTTCACTCTATCTGACCGACCGGTAACGGTAGGGACACTCGTTGCCGAGCGCCCAAGTTGTGGATAATTGGGATTATGGATGAACAAATGACGCACATTTACTTGGAGGTCACCCACTATTCTTGGTAGGAGTCCGTATTTTCCATTGTCGGCCATAAACCCAAAAGATAAAACTTTACTTACTTCCAGCCAGCAAGTGCGCTACAGGCCTCATCTTCGACTTTGTGGGTTTTTTCCCATTGGGTGATGGACTGTGTTTCATTATCAGACATTTTGTCATTCATACAGGTGCAATACTTTTGCACAGTATCTACCGACTGACCTTCATCTTTGTTGTCAATCACACATTGGCCTATCCATTTGGCATCATCAGCTGAACCGGCAAAACTCGGACTACCGAACGCTGCGGAAGCAATTAATATCAAAAGGGAAATGTTGATTTTTGTCTTCATTTTTAATCTCCAAATTTGTAACGTGGATTCAGCCCCCATTTTGCAAATGGGGGCGCTTAGGGGTGTTAAACAGCGTGAAAAAATGACCAGAGCCACTTACATAAAGTCCTCGTCATCAAACCTAATAATGGTGTGAAAACCATCCGCACCACATTTATTAGTCAAGGTGTTTATAATCCGTTGGGATTCAGCGGGCGATTCATAAGGACCGTTCATGTAAAAAGGTTTTCCATCCCTGCCGTAAATGTATTTCACCGGACATACGCTGGCATCAATAGTGCCAAATAGCTCATTGGCATTTTTATAATCAGGGTGAGGATTAAAACCCAAATCCTTAGCATAATCAACGACACCATCCAGTAGCTTTTTAGCACAGCTTTGATGCAGTTTTTCAAAGTTTCTTTCGCCGCCAGCAAACATTCTGTCTTTAATTTTGTATTCATATTCGCTTTCTGGCATCACCATGAACATCGCATCTTTGACTCCCAAACAGAACACATCGGTAACGAAGGCACTCATGGCAATATCCCCATTGGGGAGACGCCGCGTCACCACTAATTCACCGATGCCGGTAGTGAACAGATCATTGGGTATCAGACATTCGTGAATGGGGTAGCCTACATAGGCTTTAGCTTTTTTCATTGATGGAGTGACTTTCCTAACCACGTCCTTTCTTTTTTGTTTTTTCTTGGCTAACTTTTTTTGTCTTTGCTGTGCCGATATTGCCATTGCCCTACCCATCATTTTGTGGATTACTTGATCTTCATAGTTATTAAGATCGCGATAATTATTTCTACTTGTTAAAACGCCCGTTTTTATTGACCCGATATGACTTCATGTTGGTTACTGGTGGCGGTTCTGGTTCGTCATCGTATTCTTCATCGTAATCAGATAAAGGCATAAGGGTACGTTTAATGCTCTGAGTAACCAACGCCTTAAAGGTACTACCGACCATAATGATGAGTGCCGTCGCTAAAATAGCTGCGGGCACTAAGGCGTTGGCTAGAGAAATTGTCGGAATGAAATAAATCATCAAATACGCTATACCAATACACAGTCCTACCACTATCAATGCGCTGATGAGTAGAAGAAGTAAAACAACAATAATTACAATAAGGATAGTAAGCATGGCTATAAATGAAGTAGAGCGGTAGAAGACTGGACTGATCCTAACCAATCCGACATTTTGTTATCTGTTACCAAACGATGTTGGCTAACGGTTACTTGTCAGCCCTTACTAAGGGTTTCAAATTAATCTTACTTGATTGCCTAAATCAAAGGTAGTTAGAGTCCTAATTTAATTTTGGTTTTCATAATAGTGTTCGCTATGGCATCTTTGGGTGCTTTTTGCAAAATGCACAGCATTTCGTGAGGTACAGTAACTTCTCATTAGTCACAGGCAACACCTTAAGAAATCAGTTAAAATAACCCGATGGATACCCCTAAGCCACAATTACCTAAAATCAACAATGAAGATCGCACACCGCTAGTTGATGTGCTGTTGGAGTTGCTTGCG
>CAJAVP010000061.1 GCA_903945375.1 uncultured Methylococcaceae bacterium
ATAAAATGTTTAGCATTTTTGCTGTTACGGAATATCAGGGGCTTTTCCGTTAGCGGGTGTGCTGCGGCGTCGATGGCTTGTTGAATGATGCCATGATCAGGGGATTTGCTGCACACAGGGTCGGTTTTGTACATATCGCCAGTGAGCAAAAAGGCTTGACATCGACAACCACCGAAATCTTTTTCTTTCTCATCACAACTGCGACACGGTTCTTGCATCCATTCAAACCCTCTGAAAAAATTGAAAGTTTTAGAGTGATACCAGATGTCTTCGATATTGAATTCATTGACATTAGGACAATCCAGTCCCGGTAAATCACGCGCAGAATGGCAAGGTAACGCCGTTCCATCTGGAGCAATGGTTAAAAAAGTGGTTCCCCAACCGTTCATGCAGGCTTTGGGTCGGTCTTCATAAAAATCCGGTACGACATAATAAATTTTCATTTTATGAGCTACTTTTTCTTTGAATGCTTGAGCAATGCGTTCAGCTTGAACAAATTGTTCTTGAGTCGGCAGTAATAAATCACGATTGACATGCGCCCAGCCATAATATTGAGTGTTAGCCAATTCGAGATAATCTGCTCCCAATTCTTCGGCCATGGCTAATATCTCGGGCATTTGATGAATATTTTCACGGTGGATAACGACGCACAACACCATCGGATAGCCATGTTTTTTGACTAAATGGGCGACTTGTTTTTTATGTTCAAATGATGCCGTGCCCGCAAGATGATCGTTGAGTTCTTGGCTACTGGCTTGAATACTGACTTGAATGTGATCTAAGCCGGCAATACGCAGTTCAATGATTTTTTCTTCAGTCATGCCATAACCGGAGGTAATCAGATTAGAGTAATAACCTAAATCTGAGGCATGTTTGACCAATTCGGGTAAATCTTGTCGTGTTAAGGGTTCGCCGCCCGAGAATCCCAGTTGCACCGCTCCCAGTTTGCGAGCTTGAGTGAGAGCGCGTTTCCAGTCATCGGTACTTAACTCTTTGGGATAGCGCGTATAGTCTACTGGATTGGAGCAATACGGACATTGCAACGGGCAAGCATAGGTGAGCTCTGCTAACAACCAGCGTGGTGGGGTGATATTAGTTTTGTTTAATCCAGCCATTTGTTAAGGCGACCTCTAGGAAAGCGGTAATGTCGTTAGTTAAACCGGTAGTGGCAAATGTTTGTTCCAGCTCGCTGATGATTTGTGCCAGTGTACGGATACCATCGCAACATTTAAGAATTTCCGCCGAACTTTGGTTGAGTTCAACCATACCTTCGGGATACAGAATGACCGTTTTTTGCTGGGCTTCTTCCCATTGCAAACGGTGAGTGCTGGAAAACGTGATAGGTAAATTGGGTTTTAGGGTCATTGTTAGAGTTTATAAAAGTCAATTGATGGGTGGTTTTACGTTAATATCATAACCAGAATGTGTCAATTTTCCAGTCTTGCCATAATAATCAATAATGCCGTTTTCTTAGACAACCTAGACTTCCTGTGCTCCTGCCTGTAAATAAAGCTGCACTTTATCCTCCATTTCTTTCTTTGAATTGGATGGCGAAACAACGTCAACACACACCTCAGGGGCACAGGAATAAGGCGTTTCATAACTGTACTGCTGGTAAAGACTTTAGAGCACCACGCGACATCGGCAACTTTAACGCCTTCTGTGGTCTGGATTGAGCATTCAGTCAGTGCTTCACCTTTTTTAAGCTTGCGCTCAAGTAATGTAGCGATGACTGCAAGCGTGCGTGTTTATTGGATGCCGGGGTCATTTCAATTTTTCCATAACGGTTTAACTCAATTTTAAAAGGTAAATCATTAAGATATGGGCTTTCAATCACTTCTGACCATTGCATCACAGCGTCCTATCCAATATTAAAATACGGTGGCATCTTGTTGATATACGCCATGTACATGGCATCCGCCATTGTCCACAAGACATCCAATTTAAATTGCAGGATTTGAATCATGCGATCTTGTTGCTCACGGGTCTTATACCAATCTAAGGTGATCGCCAAGCCATGTTCGACATCACGACGCGCTTCGGTTAGGCGTTTACGGAAATAAATATAACCTTCAGATTCTACCCAAGGATAATGCTCAGGCCAGTTGTCCAGACGCTGTTGATGAATTTTAGGTGCGAACAGCTCTGTTAATGATGAGCTGGCGGCTTCATGCCATTCGGCACGACGGGCAAAGTTGACATAGGCATCGACCGCAAAACGGACTCCCGGCAGAACGTATTTTAACGAAGTAATATCTTCACGGGTCAAACCGACCGCAATACCTAATTGAATCCATGCCTCAATACCGCCTGGATCACCCGGATGACCATCATGGTCAAGAATCCGTTGAATCCACAACGCGCGGGTTTCACGGTCAGGGCAATTAGCCAGAATATTGGCATCTTTTAAGGGGATACAGACTTGGTAATAAAAGCGGTTGGCGACCCAGCCTTGTAACTGTTCTTTCGTCAATTTGCCTTCATTCATCAGCGTATGGTACGGGTGATGAATGTGGTAATATTTTTCCATGCCACGCAAAGCGGCTTCAAATTCTTCTTTTGTCCATGCTGGATTGTCAGTATTGCTCATTGTTTAACTCCTCTAAATAGTCTTTGTCTGTACAGTTTCTGCTTTTGCTACAAAGTTACAACTCAATTTCCAAGCCGTCATAAGCCACTTCAATTCCAGCGGCATCGAGTTGTCGGCGCTGCTCTGAATCTTCATCCAAAATGGGATTGGTGTTATTGATATGAATGAGTAGCTTACGTTTATCGCCGAGACTATTTAACACCTCAATCATGCCGCCTTCACCCGATTGGGGTAAATGACCAATTTCACGGGCTTTTTTGGGGCTGATAGATTGCGTGCACATTTCGTCATCTGTCCAAAAAGTACCGTCGACCAGTATGCAGTCGGCACTGTGCATGGCGGTTAACACATGCGGTTCTATTTCACCTAAACCGGGCGAATAAAACACCCGTTTGCCCGTAGATATTTGTTCGATAATCACACCGATATTATCGCCGTCATGCGGGTCATGGCGATGCGGGGAATACGGCGGTGCTTTGCTTTTTAAGGCTTGGGTATAAAAACGTAAGTCATCAATGCCGGGAATACTAAAACAGCTACCATCGACGGGAATAGGATGGTGATTGACGGTGCAATAATGCGCCAGCATGTTAAACAAGGGGAAACCGGTGGTCAGGTCTTGTTTAACCATATCGGTACAATAAACTTCCAGCGGCTTGCCTTCGCGCAACATCAACATGCCGGTACTGTGATCGATCTGGCTATCAATGAGCATAATGGCTTTAATGCCGGTATCACGAACCCCCTCTTTAGGCCAAATGGCTGGAAAGGCTTCTAATTGAGCACGTATATCAGGTGAGGTATTAAACAGCAGCCAATGATGATTATCGGTACTGACTGCGATGGAAGATTGGGTACGCGCTTTGCCACGCATAGTGTGATGACGCAAGCGATGACAATTATGGCAATTGCAGTTCCATTGCGGAAATCCGCCACCTGCACCTGAGCCTAATACTCTGATTTTCATAATACGAACCAAGTAAAGTAGAAAGGATTGAAATAATACGGGAATAACGATTTTCAGGC
Organism: uncultured Methylococcaceae bacterium; assembly: GCA_903945375.1. GTDB lineage: Bacteria > Pseudomonadota > Gammaproteobacteria > Methylococcales > Methylomonadaceae > Methylovulum. The sequence goes on from CAJAVP010000061.1 coordinate 3,617, forward strand.
AAAAAAAAGGGGTTCTGATTGAACCCCTTTTATTCACAAGCGTCAGGATTAACGGTTGTAGATGTACATCGTTACTTCAAAGCCAAAACGTAAGTCAGTATAGCTTGGTGTTTCCCATTTCATAATCATAACCTCCAGAAGATTTTTAATAATATTTGCTAGCTTGATCAAGTAAGCCAGTTGAAAGTATACGATGAAGATTTTGTTTTCGCAACTGTTGACCACAGCAACTCCGCTTAACGCTGTTATTTCAGCGTAAGCCTTTGGTATACTGAAGACTGTGTTTTCTCGGATCGACAGTATTTCAAGCGAACCATGTCCATTTATCTTTCCCAACGCCCCATTATGATTAAAGATCGGTTACAGCAAGTACGCAAACAAATTGACCAAGCGGAGCGGCTTGCACAACGTCAACCTGGCTCAGTGTGTTTACTGGCGGTGAGTAAAACAAAACCTATCACAGCTATCATTGAAGCGTATCAAGCTGGCCAGCGGCATTTTGGCGAAAACTATGTTCAAGAAGCGCTCGGCAAACAACACGCCTTAGGGGCGTTTGATATCAGCTGGCATTTTATTGGCCCTATTCAAGCAAATAAAACAAAACTGATTGCCGCTTGTTTTGCTTGGGTACACAGTGTCGATAGTTTAAAAATAGCTCAGAGACTCAGTACGCAGCGCCCCAATCAGTTACCCCCTTTGAATATTTGTTTACAAGTCAATATCAGCCATGAAGCCAGTAAGTCGGGAATATGTCTTGCGGAGCTGCCTGAATTGTACAATAAAATTAGTAAGTTGCCGGGATTGTGTGTAAGAGGTGTGATGGCAATTCCTGCGCCAGAGATAGAATATGAACGGCAATGTCGACCTTATCGCGAACTTTATCAAGCGGTTATGCGCCTAGACCAAGCCCAATTCGACACCTTCTCATTTGGTATGAGCGGCGATTTACAGGCCGCCATTGCCGAAGGTTCGACCCTCGTTAGAATCGGCACTGCCTTGTTTGGTGAGCGTCACTATAACAACGACGACGTGAATGCGCTTAACTTAAAGGCAAGCGAACCTTCGCCATAAAGCCACCTAATTGTAAACAACGGCCTATATCTAAAGAACCGCCATAAAATTCGGTGATATCGCGCACAATGGCAAGCCCTAAGCCATGCCCATGAATTGTTTCATCCAAACGCAAGCCTCTTTCAGTGAGTAGCAATGGATCGGTGGTATCGCAACCGGGGCCATCGTCTGCGACAGTAATATACAACGCATGACTGAAGCTGATGTCGATACTAATATGGTGTCTTGACCATTTGCAGGCGTTATCGAGCAGGTTGCCAATCAGCTCTAATAAATCTTCACGGTCACAATGCACGTATTTATCCGGTGCAGAAAATTCAATGAATAGCTGTTTTTCCGCATAAATATTCTGCATTAAATTGACTAAGAGGGAGATTTCATGCTGGGGATTAAATGCCTGAGGTGATTGTTGATTACCCGCTATTCGAGCACGTTTAAGCTCGCGCCCAATACTTTTTTGCATTGCTGAGGTTTGGGCTAATAACATTTTTTGCAACGCAGGATCCGCTGCAAGTAGCGGGTTTTCAGCAATTCTAACAATCATTGCTAGTGGGTTTTTTAAAGCGTGGGCCAGATTACCTGTTGCTGTTCGAGATTGCTGTAAACGACGCACAACTAAAGCAATCAAACGATTGACTTCGGTCACTAATGGTTTGATTTCACTAGGAACATCAAGGCTAATTTCTTGCTCCTGACCATTACTAATGCCAGAAAGTTGTAATTCTGCATCATGAAGCGGTTTTAAACTGCGCCTAATATTTCTATTTTGTAGCGCGATGGCGCAGAGTAGAAAAATGACCGTTAAGCCCAGATAAACCAAGCGAAAGGCGGTTATTTCATGATCAATATCTGTTAAATCTTCGGCAAAAGTAATGTTGACTTGATGACCAAATTCAGTAAAACCACGTCCTAATACGAGTAATACCTGTTGCTTAGGACCATCCGTTAAATGGTAAAGCACTGTTTGACCCGATGAAATCGGCTTAATGGCTAAGGTGTGATTTTGCAGAGAGGGTGAATAGAAAAACGCCTCATCCACTTGAATAACATAATAATGACCTGAAAACGGCTGCTCATAGATTGAGCCAATATGAAAGCTATTAAAGCGTAATTGCCCTTTATCATCACGAATGAGCGTATCTAATAAAGAATCACCATCATGACTTAGACGGGTACTCATTTGTTTTTCAGCAACGGTACGAATTACAAGATCGGCAGCTAACCAATGCAAAACAAAGACAATACACAAAATGGACGCTAAGCTGCGTATTAGCTGTTGACGAAGAGACATTACGATGGTTTACCAAACACATAACCTTGACCCCGACGAGTCGTAATCATATCCTTGCTCAATTTTCGGCGTAAACGATTAATATAAACTTCAATGACATTACTATCAGGGTCGTGGTCGCAAGAATAAATATGTTCGGTCAACTCAGTCTTACTGATGACTTTGCCTTGATGTAACATAAAATAACGCAGTAATCTAAATTCAACATCGGTTAACTCAACACTGTGTAGGTTATCCAGCATTAAGGTTTGTTGATCTTCATTTAATTCCACACCACAGGTGCTGAGTTTTTGCCTATTTTGACCGCTCAACCGTTTAATGAGCGCTTGGATGCGTGCTAATAATTCTTGGATGTGAAAAGGCTTGCCAAGATAATCATCTGCGCCTGCTTTAAAACCATCGACTTTTTCATGCCAAGCATCACGAGCCGTTAAAACAATGACAGGGACGTTATTATTCGCCCGTCGCCATTGCTTTAACACGTCCAAGCCGGGCAATTTAGGCAAGCCTAAGTCCAATATAACGATGTCATAACATTCGGTCATACCTAAATACTCGCCCTGTTCGCCGTCATTCGCCATATCGACGGCAAAACCAGCACGTTCTAAATCGACAGTTAAAGACTTGCATAAGCTGACATCATCCTCTATTAATAATAGGCGCATAAGGTTATTGTTAAGTAAAGTAATATTGAAGTATAGGAATTATGAGTCATTGCATCAATTCTCGTCAGCATCAGTGTGCCTCGTTGTCGATTGTACCAATATCTAAGAGGTTTACTAACGTTTAACGCGTCCTATCTGTCATGTGCCGATAACACATTGACTATTAACATTGTTTATATGCACATGATCTAAAAATTGCGGGTTGCTTGCTAAAAATAGGGTCATGATTAGAGCCGCTCGGAATCCCAGCGCAGAATCAAAATGAGACTTAGCGAATTGCAGCGTAACTCAAATAGGATTTACTTCATTACTTTTATTGAAAAACGCTTAGAATACCAATGGATAGCTAAATTCCGGTTACAGCCAAGTTGCTGAAAATGCTGTCAATCCCCCCTAATTTTTATCCTTATGAGGTTATGTCATGAACACCTATAAAAAAATTGTTTTGTTGTTCGTCTTAAGCGTGCTCTTCACTGCGCGTGTCTTGGCAGATTCTTCGACGGAGAGCGTGGTAACGCTGGCCAAACAGCTCAACAACGGAAGCGTGGATAGCAGCTTCCAACCTTCCGGTTATTTTAGTTTTCGACCGGATTGGCGTAAATGTGTATCGCCCTTATGCGGCGGTATTTTTGTCAAAGCCGTTAATCAAAAACTAACCCGCTGCGTCAACGGTCAGTTACAAGCAGAATGCTATGTTGCCAGTATCAAAAGTAATTTTCCTGATTTTGATTTAAGCACCGTTCGTTTGTTGCAAGGTGAGATTAAATCGAAGGTGTACAAGGGATTTGGTAATTTGGGCATTTTTGTGGTTAAGGCGGGATTTCAAGCCGCAACGACAGCAGTCGATGGCAAAATCTTTGTCGGAATTGAAAATAATGGCATTGTTTGCATTACGACCCCGTGCTTTTCTGCGGATCAATATTCGCTCAATAGCAAAAAAATCCGCACGATTTCCGATATTGACTTAACGTCTGTTAACGCTCCTGACACACTGTTAGGTCAAGCTAACGACTTACTTGCCAACCAAGGCGTATTATTAGCCTCAGGCGTTAATCAACAAACCGAAGGCGTGGCAGGTAAAGGCCTAGCTTTTGTTGCAACACAATTTTATGTGCCCGTTTTCCCTAAAGCCCCTTAAACCGAGTCTTGTTTAACCCATGATTAAAATCCATTTTATGCGTCGATTGTCCTGCACCGTGCTGTTGACCGTGTGTCTACTGATTCTTAACAGCCCGAGTTTTGCCAAAAGCCTTCAGTCACCTTTACAGTGTGTTGCGTTTAGCCCTTATGTGGGCAAACTCACGCCCGACTACGGAATACCGCCGTCAAAAGCCTTAATTGACAGCTTACTCGACAAACTGATTAAAGACACACCGTTCCGCTGCATTATGACGTATGGTGTCATTAATGGACTGGAGGCCGTATTTACAGCAGCACAAGAAAGACAACTTAAAGTGATTGCAATTGTTTGGATCGACAAAGATAAAAAGGTCAATTCCCAATCTATTTCCAGTGGCATTTACCTTGCGCGAACCTTTAAAGACACCATAATCAAACTCAGCTGTGGCTCTGAAGTGAGAACACGGCACGGTTATGCGTTCGACAGCGAAATAACGCGCTGTATTCAAGCTATGCGGGAAGCCAAAATAAGCCAGCCCGTCACAACGATTGATACCTGGTGGGAATGGTGTAACCGCTCGTTACGCTGTGAACCCACCAGTTTCTCTACGCAGGTGGACTGGATTGGTATTAATGTTTTTCCGTGGTGGGAAAATCGCCATTCAGGCATTCACACCTGTACTACAGCTAAACAAGCTGCCGATTTTCATGTTGCCCGACTTGAAGAAGTACAACAGGTCAACCCGGGTAAAGACGTGATGATTACAGAATTTGGCTGGCCTAATGGCCCAGACAACTATACTGAAAAAAATTATAAAACGGGTCAACATTGCGGCGTGGCGGGGCCTAAAAATCAGGCTTACGTGATTCAATCAACCTTTAAGCAACTGGCGCAAAAGCACCTTTCAGGGGTGTTATTTGAAGCCTTCTCAGAGGATTGGAAACCCAGCAGTGAAGGCAATATAGGTCGTTATTGGGGGCTTTGCCAAGGCGAACTGCCTTATCAATGTAACGCGGCGTTAAATTGGCACTAGCTGAAACGCACCTACGGTCGCTAATTCCTGTAAATTAATGCAGGTCATCATAGTACAGTGCCAAATCTAGCACTCATGACATACCCCCCTTAAATTATTTTGCCCCATTAGATAACAACCTAACTAAATACGGCATATATAACATTTAGAGGGGGGTGAATAATTACTAATTTTTCAGCAACAGCGTCGAATGCCCTGCCATAAGCCATCTTGCCATTGTTTAAAAAAAGCCGATTTACTTAATGGCGGCTGACCGTCTTGCTGATGATGTTCGGCGTAATGCTGTAAATAGCGTTCGTAAGCATCATCACCGGATAACTGGCGAATACCTTGCCAAAAGCGTTTTAATTGACGGCGCATTAGTCACGCACCCATTCTTCGACCAATTGGCTCGGGGTATGCGCCGATTCGGTGAGTGGTGGCGTGGATTTTCCTGTTAAATAACGGACACATACCCGCAACATATCCAAGACGATCAACCAAACGAGACTGACAAAAGCGAGGGTGATATAGGCATCAAGCTGTAAATTAAAAATCAGCTGTGGGGCAATCGCCGCTTTTTCGGCCGCTAATGCACCAGCGGCTAGTTTTTGGCTTAAGTCGTCAGCGGCGGCAAAAAAACCAATGCGGCTATCCATGCTTGTTAATTTTTGCCATGCTGCCGTGCTGGTGATAATAATCAGCCATAATAAAGGCAGTCCGGTAACCCAAGCGTAGCGTAGCTTATTTGATTTAACTAAAATGCCGGTGGCGACTGACAAGGCAATTGCAGCCAGCATTTGATTGGCGATGCCAAATAAAGGCCACAAAATATTAACGCCGCCGTTGGGATCAATAACGCCGATATACAAAAAATACCCCCAGGCACAGACCACCAACCCGCTGCTAAAAACAACTGAGGGTGTCCAAGACGTTTCGGCCATTTTAGGCCAGACATTGCCCAGCATATCTTGCAACATAAAGCGTCCAACGCGTGTTCCTGCATCGAGAGTGGTCAGAATAAAGATCGCCTCAAACATAATGGCAAAGTGATACCACATAGCCATTAAACCTTGACCAAAAGCACTGCCAAAAATACTGGCCATGCCGACGGCTAACGACGGTGCGCCTCCTGTACGAGCAAACAAACTGGCTTCGCCCATTTCTTGGGCGAGAGCCTGCATTTGTGGCGCTGTGACGGGAAAGCCCCAAGAAGATATTTTTGCAGCAGCTTCAATGGCTTCTTTGCCGACTGCGCCAGCCGAGCTATTAATGGCAAAGAATACGCCCGGATCAAGAACAGTCGCCGCAATCATCGCCATCATCGCAACAAAAGATTCTAATAACATGGCACCGTAACCAATCATCCGAATATCGCGCTCGTTGGCTAACAGTTTTGGAGTCGTACCGGAAGCGACTAAGGCATGAAAGCCGGAAATTGCACCGCAAGCAATGGTGATAAACACAAAGGGAAACAGTTTGCCGCCAAAAATGGGCCCAGTGCCATCAATAAATTGTGTTACCGCCGGCATTTTTACTTCTGGTTGCAGCAAGATAATTGCAACGGCAAGTAAACTGATAGTGCCCAGTTTCATGTAGGTGGATAAATAATCACGCGGTGCTAAGAGCATCCAGACCGGCAAAATAGCCGCAGCAAATCCATACGCCATCACCCACCAAGCCAAGTTTAAACCGTCATGATCAAACCAAACTCGCAATGTTTCATCATGATCCACCCAACCACCGGCAACCACGGCGAGTAATAGCAAGACCACGCCTAATGCAGAGGCCTCTAAAATTTGTCCGGGACGAAAATGGCGCATATAAAAACCGACGACGACGGCAATCGGAATCGTTGCCGAGACGGTAAAGGTTGCCCAAGGACTGTGTTTCATGGCATTGACGACGACCAAACCCAGCACGGCAATCAGGATAATCATAATGGCAAAAGTGGCGATTAAGGCCGCTGTACCGCCTAATGCGCCCAATTCATCACGCGCCATTTGTCCCAAACTTTTAGCATCACGCCGGGTTGATAAAAATAACGTGACCATATCTTGCACACAGCCACCTAACACTGCGCCAAACAAGAGCCATAAAGTGCCCGGTAAGTAGCCAAATTGTGCCGCGAGTGTAGGGCCGACTAAGGGGCCAGGGCCTGCTATGGCGGCGAAATGGTGTCCAAACACGATCCAGCGATTGGTGGGGGTGAAATCATGACCGTTGTTAAGCCGTTCAGCGGGTGTGGCACGGGAGTCATCCACTTGTAACACCGAGCAAGCAATCCAGGCGGCATAAAAACGGTAAGCCAAGGCGTAAACGCAGCCTGCTGCTGTAATAAACCAGAGGGCATTAATGCTTTCACCACGGCTTAAGGCAATACCGCCGACGGCCGATGCGCCAACAACCGCGATGAATAGCCAGAGGAGCATTTGAGGTCGTTTATTCATAATTATTTATATGGGTTGAGCAAACATTACCAATTGCCGGTATTGGCCATTGACAGCCAAGGCTCTTGCGGTGGTAACGGTTCGCCTTTTTGTAAAAATTCAATAGAAATAGCGTCGGGCGAGCGGACAAAAGCCATGTGTCCATCACGGGGCGGGCGATTGATGACAACGCCCGCGTCGTGCAAGCGTTGGCAGGTTTGATAAATATCCTCGACTTCAAACGCTAGATGACCAAAATTGCGTCCGCCCGTGTATTCTTCCGTATCCCAATTGTAGGTTAATTCTAACAAGGGCGCTTGGCGGGCTTTAGCATCTGCATCCAGGGGCGCATGAAGATAAACTAAGGTAAAGCGTCCTTGTTCACTGCTCATGCGGTGGCTTTCAATTAAGCCTAATTTATGACAATAAAAATCTAAAGATGCGTCCAAGTCACGCACTCGAACCATCGTGTGTAAATAACGCAAACGGGTTGCTATACAGTCTGTCATGGTGATTATCTCCTAAAAAATACTGTGGTGGGAAGAGCCTAACGACATGACTCAATTAAAAGCACTGGGCTTGAAAATCATCCGGTACATCTAGGCTAAAGGTCTCATCTTGAATACGAGCCATATAAAAACCGGCGGACAGTACCCGTTGTTTTAATATTTCACTCATATCAACCGCTGCGATAATACCGTAAAGTTTTTTGTCCTTGTGTTCAGGAAATAGCGTTTTGAAATTTGCCATTAAATTATTGAGTTGGGTTATAGCTTCCTCGCGCAAATGGCTTTTAACTTCAACCAC
>CAJAVP010000062.1 GCA_903945375.1 uncultured Methylococcaceae bacterium
CGGTTAGCATCCAATAAATCCTATGTTTTGTAGCGAAAACCTGCGTGACGAACATAAAATTTATTGAACAATTGACTTGTTTTGGTTTTTTTTGATCATAAGCAATTGATTTAACAAAATAGTCCATAATGAGAATTGCTGGGGCAACGCTGTTCTGCCCACCCACACGACTCTGGAATTAAGCCGTTAGGTTATTTTTGCGGGTGATTCTAAAGCAACAACCTGAATAATCAAAAGGAATTACTGCATTTCGATAGGCAATGTTTTTCTGCTCTCAATACGCTTTGGCCTGAAAAGCCTCTGGCGTTTCCATCGTGAACACCTCATTGTGAATGCGTGCCAGATAAATCCCTTCGTCCAACACGCGCCCTTTTAAGGTCGGCGTAATGTCCACGGCTGCCAAAATGCCATAAACGGTTTTATCTTTGTGTTCTGGGAAAAAACTACGGAAGTGTTCCAATAAGGTATTGATCTGTATGATGGATTCTTCTCGCACATGACTTTTGACTTCGACCAAATACACTTGGTTGATGCGACTGTTGGCATACGCTAACACGTCGATTTCCATGTGCTTGCCGTTTTTGCTGGCTCGCACGCTGGGGCTGATGACTTCCATACCAAACCGCTGTTGCAAGATTTTTTCCATCGACGGCAATGCCAATCCTTCAGTAAAACTACCAAACTTTTTGCCTAAGCCGCCGATTTGCTTGCCCAGTTCTTTGATCTGGTATTCGGCTTCTTTAATTTCGCGAGCGGTAGTCTTAACTTCACGGGACATAGCGTGAATCTCTCGTGCGGTTTCCTTAAATTTAAGGTCTGTTTCTTTTTGCGATTGTGCGACTTCACGCAAAATACTCCAGATTTCTTCAGCGGCGGTAGACATGAGGGTTCTCTCTAAACATAAATAATCACTTCAATGACATTTTGCATAACGTTGTTTATTGCGATGCGTCCAATAGGTTTGAGCCATCTCATGCGCTTGTTGTTGGTTGTCTGCTTTACCTAATAATTTAAGGGCAATCGCAGCTGTGCCAATAATAGACGCCTCGGCAAATTCATCTTGCCATTGACCTTGCCAAACGTCTGCCAACAAGCTCGGCTCTAATTGTTCCTCTTTAACATGGCGACGTGGAAATAATGCTGGCCAGTTTTCATCGATTAATTCGCCGTGATGGACGCTTTGTACTAAGCATTCCATATCGGGATTTCGTTCGGTTTCACCGCCTTCGCCTTTCAATACCGCCATGTGTGGCTGATGTAATAAGGCCGCTGCAAGTTGATGTACAGGACGGTAGCTTGGGTGAAAAATACCTTGAATACTGTAAGGCGCATTAAACGGGTTTAATAATCTGACCAAGGTATGCACCGGTGAGCGCAATCCTAATATCGGTCGCAATTCAATAATGTCATGCAGCGTCGGACAAAAATGCTCTAATGAGAGATAACTAAATTGGCTTTGCTGTAATTGCTGTTTGGCTTCTGCAATCGAATCAGCGGCTTTAAGCCCTAAATACGCCAATACATTTTCTGTATATAAGCGATCAGGGGAATGTCCACTTGCACCGTGCATAAAAACGCGAATACCATTTTCAGCCAATAATAAAGCCGATAATAAAAACCACGGTAAATGACGGCGTTTTCCTGCATACGATGACCAATCTAAATCGACTAAGCCATCATTCGATAACTTAAATGTTGTTCGAGCCGCACTAACAAAACCAGCTAATTCTTCGGGTGTTTCTTCTTTAACCCGCATTAGCATTAAAAATGCACCTAATTGCACGGGCAAAACTTGATGGTTTAAAATCATGCTCATTGCCCGATACGCTTCGTCTTGCGTTAACGGTCTTGAGCCTTTTTTGCCCTTGCCTAAAATACGGACAATGTCTGCAAAAGGATGCTCGGTTTGGGTGGTTTGTTCGTGATGGGAATATGTCATAAGGTAAATAAGAAATAATGGTCAACTAACAGCACGGCAAATAACACCGTGATATAAATAATGGAATAAGCAAAGGTTTGCATGGCGGTTTTATTGCTTTTGGTACGCATCATCAACACCGCAAGGTAAATAAACACCAAGCCCAATGGCAAAGCCGCCGCCAAATAAATCACCCCACTCATGCCGGTCAAATAAGGCAATAGCGACACAATGAGTAATAACACGGTATATAAAAGAATTTGTAAGCGTGTAAACTCAATGCCATGTGTTACGGGCAACATAGGAATATTAACTTTGGCGTATTCTTCTCGTCTGGCAATCGCCAATGCCCAAAAATGCGGCGGTGTCCAAACAAAAATAATCAACATTAACAGGAGTGCGTACGGATGAACGGTGTTGCTCATCGCACACCAGCCTAATAAAGGCGGGGTCGCGCCAAATGCACCGCCAATCACGATATTTTGCGGCGTTGCTCGTTTCAGGTATAGGGTATAAACAACCGCGTAGCCAAATAATGACAAAAACGTCAGTACTGCTGTCAATACGTTCACCATCAGCGTTAATAGCAGCATGGAACTGATGCCTAGCACCACCGCAAACACCATAACATTGGTAGCGGTTAAGGCGCCTTTAGGCAAGGGGCGATTTTCGGTGCGAGACATTTGGGCATCGGCTTTTCTATCAATAAAATGATTGATCGCCGCTGCTGAAGAGGCTGCTAATGCAATTCCGACGGTACTATAAAGCACGGTGTCGAGCGGTGGCATTCCAGGTACCGCCAACAGCATACCAACCACAGCAGTAAAGAGCATCTCAAGAACCACATTGGGTTTGCAGAGCGTCAGATAGTTTTTCCAAGAAATATGAGGGGAGGTAGACATCGATAGGTATCCGCTTTTAAATGTATTGCCGGTTTTAATTTCTATTTGGAATAATACAGTGAAGCCTGCATGATTGAAATAGAAGTGGACTTGATGGATAGGAATTAGCCGCAAATAACCGACAAAATCGCTAAACCCTGAGGCATAATGCGCGTCATTCCTCAGTATTTCCGGAAAGTGTTGCAATGAGATTAAATTTGACCGTCATCATCGAGCCGCTATCGTTTAAAATAGCAAGCCAAAGCCCTGACAAGGCTTCGCAGTACCCAACAATGCGTGGCTTAAACCAACCGCATTGAGACCAGGTTCCCCCTGAACAACACTCATTTTTTATCTTAAAACGTATTATGAAAAATAGAATAATAACGACACTCATCCTTTGTTTACCGGCCTTTTCTGGACACGCAGAGCAGGCGGTGTCTGAACATCAGTTAGGCAATGGCTTAAAAGTCTTGGTCAAACAAGACCATCGCTCACCCATTGTTATCTCGCAAGTTTGGTATAAAGTCGGTTCCAGTTATGAGCCGGATGGCATCACGGGCATCTCCCATATGTTGGAACACATGATGTTTAAAGGCACGGACAAACACCCGCCCGGTGAATTCTCTCGTATCATTGCTGAAAATGGCGGTGAAGAAAATGCCTTTACAGGACAAGATTACACCGCCTATTTTCAAACTATGGCCGTATCCAAATTAGCCGTCAGCTTTGAATTGGAAGCGGATCGAATGCGCCATTTACATATTCTCGCGGATGAATTGAAAAAAGAACTGGAAGTGGTCACAGAAGAACGGCGAATGCGTACGGATGATAATCCGCAAGCTAAAATGTCCGAGCATTTTATGGCAATGGCTTATTCCAATAGTCCTTATAAACACCCGGTCATCGGTTGGCCTGCTGATATTGCCAATTATAAAGCGGAAGATTTAGACGCATGGTATCAACGCTGGTATGCGCCGAATAACGCAACCTTAGTTGTCGTGGGTGACGTAGAGCCGCAAGCTGTCTTCAACTTAGCTGAACGCTATTTTGCTGATCTTAAGCCCAGTGAGATTAAACCACTCAAACCACAGACTGAAATTGAGCAGCTGGGCGTACGGAAAATGACTCTCAAAGTTCCTGCCAAATTACCTTCGGTGGTCATGGGTTATAAAGTTCCCTCCTTAAAATCAGCACCGATTAAAGAAGAAGCGTACGCATTAGAAGTATTGGCCGCAGTTTTAGACGGTGGCAATAGTGCAAGATTAAGCAAAGAGTTGATACGCGGTAAACAACTCGCCGTTTCAGCCGGTGCCGATTATGAACTTAGCTCCCGCTTGTCCGGTTTATTTGAACTTGAAGCGACCCCGGCCGAAGGCAAAACCGTCTGGGAATTAGAATCGGCATTAAAAGATCAAATTGCAAAACTACAACGTGAACTGATTGGCCCTGAAGAATTACAACGTATCAAAGCACAAGTTCTAGCCAGTGCCGTCTATGAACGAGATTCTGGATTTTATCAAGCGATGCAATTGGGTATGTTAGAAACCGTAGGATTGGGCTGGCAAATGGCAGACGATTACGTGAATCAGGTCAATCAAGTCACCTCTGAACAAGTTCGCGCGGTTGCGCGAAAATATTTGTTGGAAGACCATCTCAGCGTCGCCTATCTTGAGCCCTTACCCATTAACGAGCCAGCCCCAGCCCGCAAAGGATTATGAGCAAAATACGCACCCATTACGACAATTTAAAAGTCACGCGCAATGCGCCTGACATTGTTATTAAAGCCGCGCACAAAGCATTATTGCAATTACATCATCCTGATAAATCAAGCGATAAACTGGCTGCGGAGCGAATTACCCGCATTTTAAATGATGCCAGAGAGGTCTTACTCGATCCTGCACGCAGAAAACAGCATGACGACTGGATTAAAGAACAAGAAGCGCGTCATCAAACCAAACACCAGGCGCATAACGCGCAGCACTCTGGCGATGAATTTCATTTTACCGACGAGCATCATCGTAACCCTGACGAAGCACCTACTAGCAAATCCATAGGAAAGTTTCTCGCCTTCAGTCATGGCATTGCTACGGATACTGAAACCGGATTGGTCTGGTGTCGTTTTGCGTTAGGACAAGTATGGCGGAGTCATCACGTCCACGGTGATGCGAATGTCTATGCGTGGTCTGATGCCTTAGATGCCGCTCAAACCTTTAACCGTCAAGGTGGGTTTGCTGGTTTTAGCGATTGGCGCGTACCCAGTATCAATGAATTAAAAACGTTGCTGGATCGTTCTCAACCTAACACAGGACAACATTTCATTGAAAATCAAGTATTTTTAAATAATCCACATTGGATTTGGTCATCGTCCGTATACGCCGGTTATGGCGGCGGTTCGTGGTTTATAAATTTTAGCGACGGCATGGCTATCAATGAAAGCCAAAGTTTTCATCGTGCTGTGCGCCTAGTGCGTGGTCAAGCGAACAAACCACTCTAAATAGTCCATCTAACCAACATGGCTTTTTTAAAACACTCAATTAGGAACAATACAATGCACTTTCTTTTATACAGTTTTTTCTTATTTATTTGCAGTCCCATGTTATGGGCTGCTGCAAAAATCGATCACTGGCAAACGCCTCAAGGCAGTCGCATTTACTATGTACGCACAGAAGGTTTGCCTATGGCTGATATTCAAGTGCTATTTGATGCCGGTAGTGCGCGGGATGGTCAACAATTTGGAGTGGCCTCGCTCACGGCAAGTTTGCTGGATACCGGCGCGGGCGATTGGAGTGCAGATGATATCGCGCAACGCTTTGAAAGCGTCGGTGCTATCTCCGGCGCACACAGCTTAATTGACAATGCCAGTGTCACGTTGCGAACACTGATTGATCCACTACTATTCGATAAAGCCGTCGATACGTTGCAAGTTATTTTAAGTAAACCCCGCTTTAATGCAGCCGACTTTGAACGAGAAAAAAACCGCACCTTAGCCGGTCTTAAACAGCAGCAAGAGTCACCTGCTGATGTAGCGAGTTTGGCTTTTTATCAGGCCTTATATGGCACTCATCCCTATGCACATCCTGAAGCCGGAACGATAGCCAGTGTATCGGCATTAACCACAAACGATGTTCAAAGTTTTTATCAACGCTATTATGTTGCCGCAAATGCCATCATTATTATCGTGGGTGATTTAACGAAACAACAAGCCCAGCAAACCGCTGAAAAATTGCTGGTCGGTTTGCCGGTTGGACAAAAACCAGACCCCATACCTGATGTCAATCTGCCTTCAAAAGGCAGCACTCAACACATCGAATTTCCGTCCACACAAACCCATGTCCTCGTTGGAATACCGGGTACATTCCGCAAAGACCCAGATTATTTCAGTCTTTATGTTGGCAATCACATTTTGGGCGGCAGTGGCTTAGTTTCTAAGTTGTTTGAAGAAGTCCGAGAAAAACGAGGCTTGGCTTACAGTGCTTCTAGTGCTTTCATTCCCATGTTAAAAAAAGGGCCTTTTTTAATGAGCCTACAAACCCGTAATGACCAAAGCACACAAGCCTTGCAAATACTCAATAAAACGCTCAATGATTTTATGGTCCAAGGGCCGAGTGAAGCCGAACTTAATGCCGCAAAACAAAACATCATTGGCGGTTTTGCTATGCGTTTTGATACCAATAAAAAATTGGCTAATTATGTGGGGATGATTGCTTTTTATGATTTACCATTGGATTATTTAGATAATTTTCAAGATAAAATCGCCCAAGTAAGCCGCGCCTCCATTACTGATGCGTTTAAACGCCGTGTTGATCCGCAATTACTACAAACGATCACAGTAGGCAAAAGTGCAAAATAAAGTCAGAATCATAGGGGGTGATTGGCGTAGCCGACACCTTCACGTTATCGATGCGCCAGGCTTAAGGCCTACGCCGGCCAGAGTTCGTGAAACGCTGTTTAATTGGCTGCAATACGATATCGTTGGTAGTCGTTGCTTGGATTGTTATGCAGGTAGTGGCGCTTTGGGATTTGAAGCCGCATCGCGAGGTGCGGCGGCAGTTGTTCAATTGGACAACAACCCGCTGGTTTGTCGCACATTAAAAAGTAATGCTAATGCTCTGGGTGCAACGCAAATTAAGCTGATTCAAACGGATGTGTTCCGCTATCTTGTCGGCGATGCCGAGCCTTTTGATATTGTTTTTCTTGATCCGCCTTTCGCTAAAGGACTCGCAGAGCTGTCGTGTCAATGGTTGGAAGATAAGAGCTGGCTTAAACCCAATGCAAAAATATATTTGGAAACAGAGAATGCCTTAATTCTGACAGACTTGCCTGAGCATTGGCAGTTATTAAAACAAAAGAAGGCAGGAGAGGTGACTTACCGATTATATCAACGCCAATTTTAAGCAATGAGCCAATAACGCTTTTACAAATTAAAAAATCGACGAATTTGTTGCTGTACTTCGAGTAGCATATTTTTTGGAATATCTGTTTCTTTATGTGTATCTATTTTTTTCATCAATTCGATGTTTTGCAATTTTCGTTCAGTTAATAAATTTTCAATATGCTCCAATAATAAAGGATGTTCGCGTAAATACGGTTCGATCATTGCTTTATTGATTTCATAGACTACCGTTTCTACAACTGCCGTAACGGTTGCATTGCGTGGATGACCTGTTAATAAGGACATTTCTCCAAATACCGCCCCCGCACAGAGTCGATTTACTTTTTTGGCTTCGTCTTCTATTTTATCTTTGACATAAACATCCATTAAGCCTTGGTAAATTAAAAATAGAGAGCTGCCTTCACTGCCTTGTTCAAATAATGCTTTGCTTTTAGGGATAGTGGATTTAATGGCCTGTTCCGAAATAACCCGACAATCTTCATCGGTTAAACAAGCAAATAAATCCAAGTTTCTCACCCAATTACTTCGTGGCTTAGCTGGCGTTTCATTTTGAGTTGATTGGTACTCGGGTTGATTATATAAAGAAATACCACAATAACTTAAATCTCGTAATATATTTCTCTGAATTTGTAAACGAATAGAAGACTCCATCGGGTAATCCTTTACCCAAAATTGAATATTCCATTCAATACCATAAGGTAGAAATTGAATAATACTAACTCCGGGTTCTTTTGGAATATCTTCAAGTTCTTTTATTTGTTTAATTGCCGAAAAAAAGATTCGTTCTGCTTCAGATACGGTTACATCGTAACTTAGGCTCATATTAAAGCTACTACGCCATAAAGAATCTGGATATGAATAATTATTGAAGTTTCGATTACCAATCACACTATGCGGAACAGTAATATGGATATTCTGTTTAGTAATAATCAATGTAGAGCGCCATGAAATTTGTTGCACTTTACCCACTTTAGTATTATTGCCAACACCTACTTCTATCCAATCACCTACGCGAAAAGGGTGTTCAAGAGTAATCGCTATTCCATAAAAAAAATCGGCAATCATTGCGCGTAATGATAAACCGAGAACACCAACCACCACACTCGAGGCGGTAAGCAATGCAGTGATATCTTTATTGAAAAAAATACTGAGGGCAATACCAATAGAAATAACCCAAATAATTAAGGAATAAATGTCTTTAATAATTTTAGGCGTTTCTATCGCATCCGTTTTTTTAGGGAAATATAATTCCCAAAGAAATAAACTAGTGAAACGAATGAATAAGTAAGTACCAAATAGCCAAGAAAATACCGGTAATTTATTGCTAAAAATTTTTTGTAAAATGTTTTTGAATATTGAAGTTTCTAAATTGGTTTCAATCCACTCCAAAATTGCAAATTCTTGTGCGACTAACAGTAATAGTATTCCAAAAAATAGCGATGGTATTATTAAATCAATGCATTTTTGATTCATTGTCGTAATAGCTCAGTGGTTTTTCTAAAATGTTAATGTATAATTTTCTGCTAATGTAATTTCTTACTTTAATATACTCTGTAAAAATAAATAACGTAAATTTAAACTATGGCTGTCCAGCAAATGTCAAACACAATTAGAGAAAATAAATTTGAACAAACAGATCATTGCGCTTTGGAAAAAAAACCATTATTAACAATAGAAGAAGCTCAAACGAGCATTACATCAAGCATCCACCCTATTTGTGAAATGGATACAATTCCCTTAAATAGTGCCTTAGGTCGAGTGTTAGCGCAACCCATTTATGCGCCGATCAATTTACCTTACGAGCGTAATGCGGCGATGGATGGTTATGCTTTTTCCAGTGCATCGATAATTGACAAGCAGGCATTTACACTAAATTTAGTCGGTAGCTCTTGGGCAGGTAAGCCGTTTCAAGACGTGCTACCACCTAATGCTTGTATCAGAATTTTTACTGGAGCCGTTGTTCCCGATGCCTTAGATTCAGTAGTTATGCAAGAGCATGTGAGTGTTGAAGGGACTCGTGTTCATTTTTCTGCATCAACACAGGGCTTACAAAATATCCGATCGGCTGGTGAGGATGTCAAACAAAACGACTTACTTTGTCATGCGCCTAAAATAATCACTATGGATACCTTGGCTTTGTTGGCCTCTGCCGGTGTTGATACGGTCGCGGTCACACGTCGCCTAAAGATTATCTTCTTTTCTACCGGAGATGAGTTAATGGCGCTGGGCGAATCACTCCAATCTGGAAAAATATACGACAGTAATCGGTATTTATTAAACAGCTTATTAACTTCACCAAGCTATGACCTTGTGGATGGCGGTGTTATCGCCGATGATCAAAGCAAACTCGAAGACACGTTAAGACAAGCCGCTAAAAATTATGATGTCATTATTACCACCGGTGGTGCTTCGGTGGGTGAGGCTGATTTTGTTAAGGAAACCTTGGCTCGCTGTGGACACGTTAATTTCTGGAAAATCGCCGTAAAACCTGGCAAACCTCTAGCCTTTGGCAAGATAGGCCATAGTTATTTTTTTGGCTTACCTGGCAATCCAGTCGCCGTGCGAGTCACGTTCCAGCATTTGGTTGCGCCAGCTTTGAAACAACTGCAAGGCTTAGCACACATTAAGCCTTTGCGATTTCTGGCAACAGCTACTTGCGCGTTGAAAAAATCACCGGGGCGTTTAGAGTTTCAAACCGGAGTTTTAACACAGACAGATCAAGGTGAGTTCGTAGTCAATTCCGCTGGCAAGCAAGGTTCACACATTCTCAGTTCACTTGATAAGGCGAATTGTTTTATTATTTTGCCGCTAGAATGTTCAGGTGTGCAAACAGGCGATGCTGTACTTATTGAGCCGTTTAGCACAGCTATTTGAATTTTAGGCAGCGGGCATAGTTAAAGTTTAAGCCGTTCGCGGTGAGCCCTTCGGCTAGGTTCAGGAGAGCCTTGTCGAACCATGATCAGCTTAACCGTTCATCCGGCGATTATTCGACAAGCTCACGACTCAGGACGAACGGTTAAACCTTGTTTGAGTGTCCTTTTACACTAAACAAGAAATTTCTCAGCATATCGTGCCCGTGCTCGGTCAGAATCGACTCAGGATGAAATTGTACGCCTTCAATATCCCAAGTTTTATGGCGTACGCCCATAATTTCATCGATTGCTCCAGCTTCATTTTGCGTCCATGCGGTGATTTCCAGGCATTCCGGCAAGCAACTTTGTTCGATAACCAAAGAGTGATAACGGGTTGCTGTGAATGGGTTATTGAGTCCTTTAAATACGCCTTTATCATGGTGATGCACCAATGAGGTTTTACCGTGCATGATCTGTTTAGCATGGACGATTTGCCCGCCAAACGCATAACCAATACTTTGATGGCCGAGACAAACCCCTAAAATAGGCGTGTGCCCGGCGAATTTTAAAATGGTTTCAACAGATACCCCCGCTTCTTTAGGTGTGCAAGGGCCTGGGGAAATAACGATTTTGTCAGGGGCTAAACGCGCTATGTCCTCAACGCTGATTTGATCATTACGAACCACTGTGACGGTTGCGCCTAACTCGCCTAGATATTGCACTAGGTTATAGGTGAAGGAATCATAATTATCGACCATGACTACATGGATACGGTCTTCTGCTCTAACGCTCATGCGTGCTCTCCTTCTAATCCGGCTTCTGCCATTGCGACGGCGCGGAAAATGGCGCGACCTTTATTCATCGTCTCATCCCACTCGCTCGTGGGCACGGAATCGTAAACAATACCGGCACCGGCTTGAATGTGTAATAAGCCGTCCTTAATTACGGCAGTTCTAATGGCAATGGCGGTGTCCAAATTGCCAGACCACGCAAGATAACCGACTGCACCGGAATAAATGCCGCGCTTTACCGGTTCTAGCTCATCAATAATTTCCATCGCTCTTATTTTTGGTGCACCGCTGACCGTACCGGCGGGGAAGGTAGCGGTTAATACATCAAACGCATTTTTGCCTTTTTGCAATGCGCCAGTCACATTGGAAACAATGTGCATGACATGAGAATAACGCTCAACAATCATTTTATCAGTGAGTTGCACCGTGCCGATTTCAGCCACGCGTCCGGTATCGTTACGCCCTAAATCAATCAGCATCAGATGTTCTGCGAGTTCTTTAGGGTCAGACAGTAATTCTTGTTCTAGGGCTAAATCTTGCTCAGGTGTGATACCACGTCGGCGCGTACCGGCAATGGGGCGCACTGTTACGGTGTTATCTTCCAGTCTGACTAAAATCTCGGGGGATGAGCCCACAATATGAAAATCATCCAGATGCAAATAAAACATGTAAGGCGAAGGATTTAAGCAACGCAATGCACGGTAACAATTTAATGGTGATGCACGATACGGAATGCTCATGCGCTGCGACAACACCACTTGCATAATGTCGCCATCGGTAATGTAATCTTTGGCTTTACGAACCGCCGCTTCATATCCTGCTTGGGTAAAACCAGAGACAAAATCGCTTTCATCAACGGGAGATGTCGGGTTATTCACTTCGGGTTTGATTTGGGTTTCGCGCAATTTAACTGTTAGCTCATTTAAACGCGCTACGGCATTGGCATAAGCATCTGGCTCTTGTGGATTGGCATGGGTTAAGAGCAGCATTTTGCCAGACAGATTATCGAAAACCAATATATCCTCTGATAACATCAACAAAATATCAGGACACTGTAAGGGATCAGGTTTGGCGACTTTGCAAACACGCGGTTCGATATAAGCAATCGTTTCGTAACCAAAATAACCCACCAGGCCGCCATTAAATCTGGGTAAGCCTTTGATATCAGGGACTTTGAATTCGGCTTTAAACTGCTCAATCCAAACCAAAGGATTTTCGTGCTGGAAGGTTTCCTCGCACACGCCGTTACGTTCGATATGAATATCGTGATCGTAAATTTTAATGACGGTTTGGCAAGGTAGGCCAATAATCGAATAGCGTCCCCATTGTTCACCGCCGTGGACGGATTCAAAAAGATAAGAATAGGGGCGGTTAGCCAGTTTGAGATAGGCACTTAATGGCGTATCTAAATCGGCAAGAATTTCACGGCTAACAGGGATGCGGTTATAGCCTTGTTGGGCATACTGCTGGAATAGTTCTGGTGTCATGCTGTTATTGAAAGAAAGGTCGCAAATCGGCTACAAAATATCAATGTTGATTATACTTATCCCAACAGCATTTGTCCTTTCTTGATTAAGTTAAACTGATTAGCTTTTGTCTTTGAATGGGTTCACTGAACTAACGTACTTTACTATCAACAAGACCCAATTTCGCTTTAAAAATAACCTGTATACGACATGATTTCTCTAAAAAGCCAGCCGCAAAACTGTTTCGCTAGCTTGTAATCTCTGCTACCATTCTGCACTATCAAGCTGTACGGCTTGATAAACAAGGGCTAGGTCAGTGACACAACCGAGTTTAAAGCCTAGCTATTTCCTTATAATAAATTGATTGATCGGAGTTAAACCCATGGAAAAACTAACAGCACTTTCTTTAAGCATTGGTGTTTTGGCTGGCGTTGCTACATTTTTAGCCGTTGGCCCTGCCAGTGGTGTATTCTTCATTTGGGCGGCGACTATTGCTTGGGCGGCTTATTTCTTTTTGGGCGCAACCAAAGAAGCTTTAGTCAACACTATCGTCTGTGGCATTTTTGGTGTCGTGATGGCTTGGATTACTGCCATTTTGTTGACTGAAATTTCACCTGAAGCCACTTTAGGCTTCCCTTTCATGGCGGCAGTTACCGTCGCCGTTGCTGTTGTTGTGATGTGTTTAGCAGCTAATATCCCACAATTGGCTACGATTCCAGCCAGTGTTTTGGGTTATTCATCAACGTTTGCTTATTTATTACAAACACCAGATAAATTAAATCAAGACGTTTTGTTAGGCATTTCATTAAGCAACCCATTATTGGTTATCTCAATTTCTATCGTCGTCGGCACTTACTTTGGTCAATTCTCTGGTCAATTAGCCGCCAAATGGACTAAGCAATAATTGTACAATCTACCCCTTCTTTTTTAAGGAGGGGAAACTGAATAATTTGTTCACTTGGTATTTGTCGCTTAAGGTAGTCAGGTTAACGTTTTTTATTTTTAATTAACGCAACTAATTGTTTTAGAGCCTGTCCACGGTGACTCAGTTGATTTTTGAGTTCGGCTGATAATTCAGCCGAAGTGCAGTGCCGCTCAGGCATCCAGAACACCGGATCATAACCAAACCCCTGATCGCCGATGGCGCAATCAGCAATGATACCTTCCCAAACACCTTGAGCAATCAGCGGACATGGATCATTGGGATGTTCAACCAAGACCATGATACAGATAAATCGGGCATGGCGTTGGTTAGCTGGGATATCGGTCATTTGCGCCAGCAATTTGTCCACATTGGCTTGATCCGATGCGCCAACTCCGGCATAACGCGCCGATATAACACCCGGCGCACCATTTAAGGCATCAACGATTAAGCCCGAATCATCTGCCAAAGCTGGCAACTGACTATGCAAAGCGGCATGTCGCGCCTTTAACAGTGCATTCTCAACAAACGTGCAAGCCGGCTCATCACACTCCGGCACATTAAAAACCGATTGCGGCACAATTGTAAAATCACTAAGTAAGGCTTGGATTTCTTTGATCTTACCCGGATTGCCACTGGCTAAAACAAGGCGAGGTAATTTGGTGTTGAGCATTAAATACCCAAACCTAATGCTAAGCGTTGCTTTTCCATCAATTCTTTAATGCCATTACCTGCTAGAAGCAGCATAGCATCCAGCTCATCTTTTCTAAACGCATGACCTTCGGCTGTACCTTGAACTTCAATAAATGCACCGGCATCATTCATGACGACGTTCATATCTGTCTCGGCATTACTGTCTTCCGCATAATCTAAATCTAATACGGGTATACCGTTATAAATACCCACTGAAATTGACGCAACTTGTCCGTGCAATGGACTGGATTTAATCAGTTTACGCTTAAGCATTTTTTGTACAGCCAAAGACAAAGCAACAAAACCACCAGTGACCGAGGCCGTGCGTGTTCCACCATCGGCTTGTAGCACATCGCAATCAATGGTGATGGTATGTTCGCCTAAAGCTTTTAAATCAACAGCTGCACGCAGAGAGCGGCCAATCAAACGCTGAATTTCTAATGTTCGCCCGCCTTGTTTCCCGTAGCTGGCTTCTCGCCCCATACGCGTATGTGTGGAGCGCGGCAACATGCCGTATTCTGCTGTAACCCAGCCATCGCCTTTACCTTTTAGGAAGCGAGGAACCGACTTGTCTACGCTGGCAGTGCAAAGCACGCGCGTGTCGCCAAATTCAACCAACACAGAGCCTTCTGCATGTTTGGTATAGCCGCAGGTAAAAGTAATATCTCGTAGTTGATCTGGAGTGCGTCCGCTAGGTCTCATAATTAAATTGTTCCGACAAAATGAAAGCCGCGCAGTATACCCTAACTGAAAGGATTTCCTGTGCTTGAATTTTAAGTAAATGTAAGATGTTGGATAGATGTGCGCTTTCTAAGCTTGCCGTAGTATAGTGAGTATTCATTACAATGGGTCACAAAATACCACGAATAGGTGAAAAATGATTAAAAGCATGACCGCGTATGCCGGCTATGAGGCAGACATAGGAAATTTAACCGTCAATTGTGAATTGCGCTCGGTAAATCATCGATATTGCGATATCAGCTTGAAAGTACCTGAACGATTGCGTTTTATTGAAGCCGAGTTACGCACAGCTATTGCTGATAAGCTCAGTCGCGGCAAAATTGAATGTGTAATCAATTGTAAGAAGCAAGATAAGGCGGGCCAAGGATTTATCATCAATATGGATACGGTAAACGCCTTGCTGAAAGCAACGGAGCAACTAGAGCAGCTGATGCCGACGGCTCGATCTTTTTCTGCATTGGATATTTTAACGTTCCCTGGTGTGCAACAAGAACCCGACGTTGAGCGCGAGCAAATTGCTGGCGCTATCATCGGCTTGCTGAATAAAACCTTAGTGCATTTCATCGAAGTCAGAGAGCGTGAAGGTAGTCAGCTTAAGATCTTAATTGAAGAACGCTGCCTTAAAATGCAAAGTTTTGTTGACTCCGCCACGCTAAGAATGCCAGAAGTTCTCTTGCAAATTCGGACAAAACTAAACGATCGCGTAACCGATTTAGTGGCTCAACCGGATTTTGACCGTTTAGAGCAAGAACTGGTGATGCTGGCACAAAAATTGGATGTTGCCGAAGAGCTGGATCGTTTAACAACTCACATCAATGAAGTGCTGCGCGTTCTTAACCAAGCGGAACCGATTGGACGAAGACTCGATTTTTTGATGCAAGAGTTAAATCGTGAAGCTAATACCTTAGGTTCAAAATCGGCCGATAAAGAAATGACGCAAATAGCGATTGAGCTTAAAGTGCTAATCGAACAAATGCGGGAGCAAGTTCAAAATATTGAGTGATGTATTACACCGTTTCAAGCCGTGCTAGCAGTCCGACTTCGACATAATCACTGCCGGATTGGGCGTTGATACGGTTGAAGATGTGTTCGTGTGTGTCGTTTAGTGGGATGTCGTCTCTCCACGATCTGCCTTGTGTTTTACGTGGTTTTTGCAACGGCTCAAACGCACTTCCCCACGGCGTTTCGCCACGACCTAATTGCTCGTGGATTAAGCCTACCAATGTTTCGCCAATGCTATCCATAGCCGGTTGCAGATTATTGATGTGTCGCACTAAGTTATTCAGTGCGGCGTTGATCTCGGCATCGTCTAGGGTGATTTGTAGGCTTATTGGGTTTTAATCATGGCTTCGTGTGCGTTAGGGGTATTGTGGTGTTCATTTATTTCGTATGAGCTTTATCCTTATCTTTTAGATATGCTGATTTGCTGATAAAAATAACATCTGTTTCTTTACCATCATCAAATTCGTAATCTGGAATAGGTATTATCAATGATTCTACCGATTTTCTCCGAAATTCTTCTTGGTTTAGAGCTGTTTTTGTATTCTGCCCAGCATTCGGCAATGAACTCTTCAATGCTTGTTTTAGCATATTCTGAAACCTCGGTTTTAATTAAGTTGTCGTTTGTTAATTGCTCAAAGATAGCAATAACTTCTTTTTGTTCTTTTATTTTTAGCAAATTATCAAGCTCATGACCTAATTCGTGATCTGCATTAGCTTTTATAGAGTTTGATCCTACAGGTCTAAATTCATCCTTAACATCCTTATCAAGAATTGATTGAAGGTTATGTAAATTTAATCCTGTTGCAGGAACTTCGTTTATTGAAATTCCACCAACAATCTCATTATGTAATGATACAGCCAGCCAATTATCGTTAATCTTGCGTTTTTTAATGTGTTTTTTTGCATAATCTTTTAGAGCTTTATCGGGTATATTGTGACCAGCATTAACTACCTTTAATTTTTCTAAATAATCATTTAGTTGATATTCATATAATATTTTGTTACGTGCTTGAATTGATCCTGTAAATTTTTGAGCTTCTCTTAGTTCTGGATATGCCTTAATTGTTTCGAATAACGCCCTACTCCACTCATTAACAATAGCAACGTCCTTTATTTTTCCAAAATCGGCAAAATCGACAATATTATTATCAACCAGATACTTTTCAGCCTCTTTGACTGTTTTTGCTGGGATAAATTCATTATTTATTATTTCCATACCGGCTAGTTTAGCATCCAACGCCTGCATCAATACAGGGTTTGATTTTATGCGCTTATCCACCAAAGCCTTATTAACCCCCGCCAGCCTATCACTCGGATTATAATCCCATCCCTTATCCGGTAAAGCGGGTGTACCGTCATCCAATACGGGCTGTTGGTTTAACCCCTTGCCTTGTCCGCTTCGTGCCTTGGCTTGATGCTCTGATAACGAGCGTATAGAGCATCGGCATCTATACCCATTTGGCGGACTGTGGGTTTTCCAGAAGGGATCA
>CAJAVP010000063.1 GCA_903945375.1 uncultured Methylococcaceae bacterium
AAACCATCCTCACCCGAAGTTGCCGCTAATACCCGATATTTGGGTCGTAACAGTTCATATAGCGTATGCAGGATTATTGTCGAGTCGTCGATGATCAAAATAATGGGGGTGATTTTATGATTCATATTTTATAATTTGGCGCATGGGTCAACTTGAGTGATGGTACAAGTAATGTCTGTAATTTCTCATTAGTTACTGGTAAGCTTTTGAACATTAACGAAAAATCGTGTTTTTAATCCCTCTGTGAAAAACAAATCAATAACTTACAACGTACTGTTAAAATAGTCAGGTAGATTGGGTTGCCTGCTGTTTGGCAACCCAACGCAGGGATGCAAACAATGTTGGGTTGCAAACAGCGCAACCCAACCTACGGGGCACTATTGAACCAAAACATAAAGCCGTTTTAATCCAGCTTCAGTCATCATCAACAGAGATTGAAAATTCTGTAAGTCTTTGATTTATAATTCACCTGCAACTAATGAGACGTGACATGATTATCCGTTAATAACTCATATTGATTTTTCCGAAATAACACCTCTGAGTCTAATTTTATTACAACGCCATATTTTCATGATTAGAATATTAATTGCCGATGACCATGCCATTATCAGAGAAGGTTTAAAACAAATCCTCTCGTGCATCCCTGACATGCAAGTCTTTGGTGAGGCGGAGTCTGGCGATGAAGCCTTGCTTCTTATCCGACGAGAGCAATGGGATGTGTTGTTGCTCGATGTCACTATGCCAGGCAAAAATATTCTGGAAGTGATTAAAATGGCTAAAATACAAGCACCGCGCTTGCCTATTCTGATTCTGAGCATGTGTCCTGAAGACTATCAGGCAATCAGAATGCTGAACACAGGAGCGGATGGCTTCCTTAATAAAGCAAGCGCACCTGAGCAATTAGTGTCGGCGATTCGTAAGGTAGCCAGCGGCGGCAAATATATCAGCCCGACATTGGCAGAAAAACTCTTGGAAAGTTCGAACACTAAACAGGAAAAACCTCTGCATACTAAACTTACCAACCGAGAGTTTCAGGTTTTTATAGCCATTTGTACCGGCACCAGCCTGATTGATCTCGCCAGCAATATGGCACTCAGTCCCAAGACGATCAGTACCTACCGAACCCGCATCATGACTAAAATGAATATGTCTCAAAACAACGAGCTACTTCATTACGCAATCAAAAACGATTTACTTAATAACTAAGGCAGCTCGAAATAAATAAAATACCACCATAAAAGCTAGGTAGGGTGGGCAACGCTTTTTTGCCCACCCTGCTACTTAAAATATCTCCCATTCATCATTATTAGCCAATGTCAGTGTTTTGGGTTTGATAGATTGTCCTTGCCAAGTTTTTGGCGGTGTTGCTCTGGCAGGCGGCACAAAATCGCATAGATAATTATCTACTTTAAAACTACTTACCGTGATCGACAGGTTTTGTGTTTGCTCTTCGAGTGCCTCAGCAGAAGCCGCCGCCTGTTCTACCAATGCCGCATTTTGTTGGGTGACATAGTCCATTTGGGAAACGGCTTGATTAACTTGTTCGATGCCTGACGTTTGCTCCATGGAGGCCGCAGTGATTTCTGACATCATAGCGGTTACGCCTCGAACAGAGTTAACGATGTCTTGCATCGTTAAACCCGCTTGAGCGACCAGTTTAGTCCCGTCTTCAACTCGATCTACCGAATTTGCAATCAGTTTTTTTATTTCGCCTGCGGCAACCGCAGCGCGTTGCGCTAAGTTGCGTACTTCCATAGCAACAACCGCAAAGCCACGGCCTTGATCACCGGCTCTCGCTGCTTCCACGGCCGCGTTGAGTGCGAGAATGTTAGTTTGGAACGCAATATCGTCAATCACTGAAATGATTTCGACAATTTTGCGTGATGCTTCGTTGATGGCGTCCATTGTGGTGACAACTTGCCCGACCACCTCGACACCTTTGCCCGCTATCTCAGAGGCATCAACCGCAAGCTGATTAGCTTGTTTGGCGTTTTGACTATTTGCTTGAACGGCAGACGTTAATTCTTCCATGCTGGCGGCAGTTTGCTCTAGGCTGGCGGCCTGCTCTTCAGTGCGATGTGACAAATCATTGTTACCGGCGGCGATTTCTTTGGATGCCATGTCAATGCTTTCGCTGGCATCCTTGATTTGACTGATAATGTCTTTAAGCTTTTCTACAGTGGTATTGGAATCAATTTTAAGTTTACCAAAGATTCCGGAATAATTATTGGTAATGGTTTGAGTCAAATCACCTCGGGATAAGGCATCTAGCACTCGGGCAACCTCATTCAGTGCATTTTCGGTAGTTTCCAACAACTGATTCATGCCAGTTCCTAATAGCAGTATAAAACCCTCTTTGCCTTGCAAATCCAATCGATGACTAAGATCGCCGACAACCGAGGCATCAACAATGGCGGCCACCTCTTTTTCTATGGCAACTTCAGCGGTTCGATCTAGCCATTCTGCGACGGTGCCCAGCCTTTGTCCTTGGGCGTTATGCATCGGGTTGACGGTGACCACCATCGAATGACGACCCAGCAACATGCTGGCTTTATAGGTGTGGGTTAACGAATCTAGCATTTTTGCCTGATGCGATGGGTTTTTGTGGAAACTGTCAATATTGGTTCCCAACAATGTGGCAACAGAAAAGCTCGGTAGTTGTTGGCGTATCTCCGCTTCGTTTTTGCCCATAATTTCGAGCACCGCTTTGTTGACATAAACGATGTTACGGTCATTGTCGGCAACCATCACGCCCGTACAAATACTGTCCAATGCAATTTTGACACGCAGATTTTCATTGGAGATACGATTAATTTCGGCGACATCAAAACCCAGTTTGGTTTGCATTGATTTAAGCGAGTCCAGCAACTTGCCGACTTCATCCTGACGTTCAATATCAATACTGTTTTGATAATTGCCCTGGGCAATTTGACCGAAATGACCGACTGCGCTGTTAAGCGGACGCACTATGGAGCGAATCAGGGCGATACCCAACGACAAGATCATGATCAAACCGGTCAGTATTATGCTTATGGAAACCATTTGAGTCTGCTCGTAATGCGCTTGTGATGTTTGGTATTCCAATCTGGCAGTATCTTGTTGTCGTTGCATGAGTGTTTGCAGTCCTTTGTCCACCGACTCAGACAGAGGACGAATCTTATCGACTATGATGCTGTTTACCAGCACCAGATCATTGGCTCGCAACGCCACGACAGCCGGTTTTAGACCTTCTCCAACAAGATGCTTGCGGTTTTCGGCGAAGCTGTCAGCCAGAATTTTTTCTTCCGAATTAATCACATTAGCCCTGTATTCATCCCATAGCTCAGTAATTTTTGCGATGTTACTTTCCACTTCAGTGGTGTTTTTCTCAATGATGTCGGGGGTTGGCGAGACGAGACTGGCTGTGATGCGTAATCGGTTAGTCGTCAACAGCTTTTGGATAGCGGCAAGCTGATTTATCGGAATCGTGCTATTTTCATACACAGTCCGCAAGCCCGCATTGGTTTTGCCCATGCCGAATAGACCGATACCGCCCACGACCAATAACAGCAAGGACAGCAGTGCGATAACTAGGTTTAAACGAGATTGGATATTCAGATGCTTGAAAAGATTAAGCTTGCTCAGCAACGTTGATTTGACGATTTGACCATCTTGAATTTTCAGCCTGCCGGCTTTGTCCTCACGAAATAGCTGATAAGCCTTATTTGCCGCGTCGATATCCTGAGCACTGGCTTTACTGCGTACCGACAAAAAGCCGACATGTTGATTGCTTTCGTATATCGGGGCTACATTGGCACGAACCCAGTAATGGTCACCATTTTTGCAACGATTTTTCACCAATCCAGTCCAGGGACGACCCGCTTTCAGAGAACGCCACATATCCTCAAACGCTTCAACGGGCATATCAGGATGACGAATGATGTTATGCGACACGCCAATCAGTTCTTCTGTTGTAAAGCCGCTTATGCGAAGGAAATCTTCATTGACATAAGTAATGATCCCTTTTAGATCAGTCTTGGAAACAATGGAATCAAATTCCCAAAGGACGTGTTCCTTGTTAGTAATCGGCATGTTGATTTTCATTGTTTATCCTTTAACTTGGTGCGGGATATATTGATTCGTGGATTCAACTCCGAAGTGCAATCGAAAATACTCGGATTGAAAGAAGGCTAGCTGCTATAGTTCTCAGCCTTTTTCAATCCTACCAAAGACGAGAAGCGCATGAGAAACTACAAACAGCTAAACCAAGGACAAAGATAC
>CAJAVP010000064.1 GCA_903945375.1 uncultured Methylococcaceae bacterium
CAATTTATTTTTCGTTTCTCGGCGCGGGTCTTGAAGCTCGGCAAAATAGGGCATCGGATCGGGTAACATAGTCTCTCCTGAACAAAATCCTTATAATAACCTCATTTTCTCCGCAAGTGCTATATAGCGCGATTGCCCTGACGCTCTTTCCAAGTTATTTGACCAGGAAAAAGGGCGGTTTTTGAACGTCTATTCTGAAAGCACGGAACAATGGGTCAACCAACATCCAGATTTTGCGGATGCGATCAGAAATGCCATCGAACCAGTCGCCAGTGTGGAAAGAAAATTGGTTTTTGATTACATGGTGTTCCGGGTGAGCAAGCCCCAAGGCGAGTTGGGTGATTCATTGAACCGGCATACGCTTTCATTGAGCGACCAGCTCTTTAGGGAGATCGCCCAAGATGCCAAAGAACTGATAGACCGCTCCTTTGTCGGCAAAGATTCCGTCACCGCACGGGTTTTAAATGCTTTCCGACGTATGCGCGACAAACTGGATAGCTTGGGTTTTCTGGATTACCGTTGTTTTCCCATCGTTGACGAAATTGACAGGATTTTAGGATCAATACCTAAAAGCGGCCCTTACAACGGCTCTTCCTATCATGCCTTGTTCGCGTTGGGTTTGCTGTTGTCCGACCCGGACAAGGTGAAGGCGCATGGTGGTGGTTTGTCTCAAACCCAAGTTACATTGCCTGATGACGCCGATCAATTGGATGACGTGGAGATGGTCGGGCAACTACCTGCTGTTGACACCGCCTTGCCAGAAGCCGATGACGAAGCGACAGCTTGGTTTAATGAGCCCACCTTGTTCATGTTGGATGATTACAACGTCACACAATACGTCGAAGAGGAAGAGGATGATGACATTGAACTTCCCAGGTTGCCGTCGGATTTCAACGGGCCTGCATTAGCCGTATTGGACACTGCCCAAGCCATCGTATTTACCGGGGCCGTGCAACAACCCATCACAGGTGTGACCAATCTAGCTGAAACCGATGGTAACGTAGAGGAACAGATTCCTGTACCGGCCATTAATAACATCAATGATATGTGGTTCTAACAGAACCCCATGTAATGTAATTTTACCTGGCGGGTGCAAACTACCCGCATGGGCAGTTCGTATCCGCCATCAACCTACTATGATTTGGAGATGGCTATGCGGACAATATGCCCACAAGTAAGCGGTATCTATGAAAACAACAACGCCGATGCAGGTGATCCTTATTCTTTCCTGATGCTCAAAAATGATGAGCCAATACGGGAAGTGATTGCCACTAATGCGTTTAAGGTCAACTTATCAGGCGAAATCGACCCAGAGCATGAGCATCCACTGGATTGCTTTGCCCGTGACTTTGGCGATTTTATCAGACCCAGTTGTCAACAAAGGCCAATTGATGATGAGCTCTATGATGCGCTCGACTTGGTTTGGCAATTGGCAACAGCAAATTGCCTGGATACTGAACACGATCCTGATGATGATTGCTTGGATGTGGAGATTGCACAGGAATGCAGACGGCAACGTGCTGCACTTGATTTGGTGCATGACTATCTTACCAACCATCCATTGGTAGCTTGATAGGCCAAACTTTAAAATTTTACCCACGGGAAAGCAATTTTCCCGTTTTGGGTTCTCTTGCTTTCCCTTCATTAAAGGAAAGCAAATGGGATATACACATAAATTTCAAATAACAAAACGACCAACTCAAGAGAATTGGGCGCATCTCATCATTGATGTTCAACACCTTATTGAAAACTTGCCCAGTTATCATGAATTGATAAATTTGGGTGCTGGTGTCGACAAGGGTATTGTCCTACGGGGGCCGATGGGGGATAAAAAGCCTATCTGCAATTCAAGACAGATTGCTTTCAACGGTGACACCTCAACGGATTCCGCCTGCGAAACCTTCTTGCTAGTGCCTAAGGTAATGAGCGATTCATGCAAGACTAACCGCCAGCCCTACGATTTTGTGGTCTGCGCGTCATTGGTTCTTGGTTTTTTGCACATCCCTTATTTTGTGCTTACCAGCGATGGGGACACGGATGACTGGCTTCCTGCCGTATCTTGGGTGCGCCAGCATATCAATCCGGCTGCGGTGATGCCGTCTGCTATCAGGGAGGCTAAATCAAATTTGACGGCGGAACCCCCACCAAAATCGTCAGATACCCAAACGCTATCCCTGTATTTTGCCACTATGCCACTCGCTGTTCCAGACGCCTATTTCTGAAACAGCCCACTTTATAACCCAACCGGGGCAACCATAGCCCCAATGGGTGCATGGTTTGCCTCATATCATTACCGGAGCAAACCATGAAACAAAACAGATCGTTAAACGGCGCATTTCCGATTGTCGCCGCCGCATTGGGCAATAGCCTGGGCGTCAAAGTCAGGGTCGGCGGATGTGTTGCCCAAACTGACGGCAAGACAATCACCGTTCCAGCCTATAACCAAGATGACCCTTATTATATGGACATTGCTTGGGGATATTTGGCCCACGAAGCGGCACATGTGCGTTTCAGTGATTTCGATGAATTCGCACGCGCTGCCACCAGCCCGATACGCAAAACGATAGTCAATATCATTGAAGACATCCGTATAGAAAACGGCATTATCAAGCTTTATCCAGGTGCAAAACAGACAATACAAAAAATGGATGAACACTTGTTCTTAGGTAATAACGGCCAGTCAGACAAACCGATGGCACCCGCCGCCGTTTTGTCGGACTTTATGTTGTTGAGATTGAGCGCCGATGTCCTCGGTTTCAAGTGTCTAAATGATGTGGCAAATGAAGCTGAAGCGGTTTTGGAAAAGACTTTTCCTGAAGGGGCGATCACACGCCTGATGGCTTTGTTGTCCGATGTGCCTTTTCTGCAAAACACCCGTGACTGTGTCAGATTAGCTGACCGCATATTACGGATGCTTGAAGAGGAACAGGAGAAAGCGGAACAACATGAACATCAGGATCAATCCCAAGAATCCCCACCAGAGGATACTTCCCAACCTCCTGGTCAGGATAATGATGTGCAAGATCAAGAACAGGCGCTGTTTTCTGACATTCTGTCTTCCGTCCTGAATGCGTCTGAAGCCGATTTGCCCGTAGACCGTGCAGAAACCATCAGGGACATTTTGGACGGGCAGCACCAAGCCTGTTATGACGAAGATGTTGAATTGCCCATAACCAGGGAACCCGAACGTAATGCCGTTCTTGGCCAGGAACTATTAAACAAAGTCCTTGGCCAGTCTGCCCGTCTCAGGTTAGCCCTGCAAAGCTTTGTACAAGGGAGTCAGAACCATCGCCGAGTCCACAAACGCTCCGGCAACCAGGTTGACGGAAGCCGTTTGCACCGGTTGTCTTTAGGCGATTCAAGGCTGTTTGTGCATCAAGCCCCAAAACAATCGCCCAATGCTGCATTTGACATTCTTATTGATGCTTCCGGTTCCATGATTGAAGAGGTTGCCAACACTGGACGGACTCGGATTGAATTGGCGATAGAAGCGGCCTTGGCACTGGCGTTGGCATTGGAAGCAATTCCTGGTGTCAATCCCTCCGTGACCAAGTTCCCGTATGAAGATACCAACGACGTTGTTCCTTTATTACGGCGTGGGCAAAAAGTCAGGGCAAATGTGGCGGCTTTTCTACCCACCACCAGTGGATATACACCACTGTGTTCTGCCTTGTGGTATGTAGCTTCTTCCGTATTGTCGGCCCGTGAACATCGCAAAATCATTATGGTGCTCAATGATGGGCAACCTGATGATTTGGATGCCACTAGGTCCGTCATTAGACGCTGTGAAGCGTCTGGGATAGAACTCATCGGTGTCGGTATTGGTTATGACACCAGCCACTTGTTCAGCAGGTCAATTGTTATTCATGACCTGTCTGAATTGGCTGTCCAACTGTTCAGCATCAGCCGGAATTTATTGGTTGCCGCTTAACGAAATTGATTTGGGCCTTTCATTTGATCGGCCTTTTTTTAACCCAATCGGGGAAACTTCCCGATGATGGGTATTTTCCCGGTTTTTTTCACGAGGAAAATGTATGCCTGTTTTTAAGATAAACCCGAATGCCAGTTCCAAAGAATACCCGCAGGAACTGGCATTCCTACAGGAATGCCATTCCGATAACACCGACCTTATTCAACTCCGGGGTGGATGTCGAATATGCCGAAATGGGCATCGGTCATACCGTTGATGAATCGGGCAGGGAAATCAGCTTCCCTTTTGGCAATACCTGCCTTTCATTTTTTTAATGGCTGTCAGATTACCGGCATTGGGTAAAGGCATTTTCGATCCTTTTACCCGCCAAAACGTCATTGCACGATTGAATTACGGCACAAAAGTAACGCAATTCAACACGGCATAAAAATATTCCAAAAGGCACTGCAAAATCGTGTCTTTTGGTCTTAACCACTGGACGGTATTCGTATAAAATACAGCCATCGTCTTTCCACAACGCTCGTATTGAGTGTTGCGGAAAGACGGTTTTAACAAATTTTTGTAGCTCCCTACGGGACTCAAAAGCCAGTGCCAGTTCAGCACTTTAAATGACGAATAAACATCGTAAAATAGAAACAAAGCAGTTTTACTGTAATTTGAAAACAACGCGGCTCGCCGCCATCTGAAAACAACACGGCTTTGCCGTAAATTTAAACATTCACCTGCTGGGGAAATTCACTTTCCTTAGTCGGGTAACGTGTGTTTCCCCGGTTTTACCGAGGATACACACATGAGAAGCATCTTAATTTTAACGTTAATATTGGGCACTGTCGGCACAGCATTATCTGCCGGTAAACAAGCATTCGATACAACTGTTCAATTAAATCAACAACGTCATGCACAAATTGCTGCACTGACTACAAACCCTTAAATTTTAGGCAACTTAGCGTTATCTAAATTTTAACTTTCACTTACTGAGGATCACTTTCCTCATAAACATCCTTTGGGAGGCCATTGCTCCCTTTGGGTAGCATATTGGTCTCCCTTTTTCTTTATTGATTGGAGATTTCACTATGTATAACAAAGTCACACTTGTAGGCCGCTTAGGTAAAGAACCTGAAATTCGTCACACTCAGGACAAAGCCCCTATTGCGACCCTATCTCTCGCCACCACGGATTACCGTAAGGATTCTGCTGGTAAATCTACTCCCCATACTGAATGGCATCGAGCCGTTTTGTTCGGAAAACTGGCTGAAATCGTCCGTGACCGTAATCCGAAGAAAGGCTCGATGATTCTTATCGAAGGCTCCCTTCGTACACGAAAATGGCAAGATAATGCCAAAGTTGATCATTACACGACTGAAATCGTTGCAGACATTTATACAGAAATCGGAACCAAATCTGAAAATTCTTCAAATGCCTCTGACGATCAAGGTCAATAAGTGTTTTTCACTATGAAACTAGGTTTGGTATGTGCTCTGTGTCATTGATACTGGGTATTTTCATACTTCCTTATTTTCCATTTCCCCCGCAGGGACAGCTTTTAGCCCTTTCAGGACGTTAAGGTTGTTCCGGCTTTTTTATAGGAGGACACATGGTAAAGACAACATCAACATCCGGCCAACCCAATCCCCATAAGTTAAATTGGGATATTTTCAACGACTACGATTGGCTATGGGTAAAGATAAGCCGGATTCCATAATGCCTTGGTCAGAGCCGGATATTCTCTGCCTATATGAAAAATTGTTGGAATGTTCACTTGCCGGCTTGTTTGATAACAGAAGTTCGTGGAATACCAGAAAGGAAATTTATTTCTGGGTTCTCAACGAATCCGACAAAAAGCCTTTCAGTTTCAACAACTGCTGCACATTGACTGGGCTTGACCACGATGTCATCAGGGATTTTGTGATGCAGAAATTCAAACCCCTGCTGCTTCGCCAGCTCCATTAAACCCATAAGGGGCAAATCCCCTTTTAGGGTGTTATTGCCCCTAAAACGAGTAGAGGTGATAACTCATGTCAGAACAATCAAAATTCATCGTCACTTACGAGATCAATTACGTCCATCGTGTCCAAGTAGGCGTTATAGCCTCCAATAAGGAGGCGGCAATACTCTCTGCAAAACAGGCATTTGATCATGGCTCAATTTGGGATGACACTCAAGAAATGCCATTGTTATTTGACCAATATATTGAAATCGGTGACGGTTCCTTAACTTTCAGCGCAGAACCTGTTGCGGATTTCCCGGAACCGGATGAGTCTGTAAACGATATCCGCCGTAAAGAAAATGCCTTCAAAGCCTGTAACTACTTACTTAAAGACATTGATTCGGGGTTGAATTTTGCTATGGAAGTTTTTGCCGGATTACCATCGGTACAGGCCGGAAATGAAACACCTAATTTTGGGTAGTCCCTGCAAATCAATGCAGGTTGATTTCTATCAATGAGTTACCAAAATAGGCGCTACAAATAGGAATCTCCAAGTTAATGACTCCTGAGTCAAACCCATTGCCATAGCCGGTGTTCGATGTGTCCATTTTTTTTGGAATTTCGACGTACCTTGACGCGTAAGCGGCAGCCTTAGGCTTTTATGGTGGCAGCGATAGTTGTAATCAAAGAGGTTAATCCAAAGGATGCCCGTGAAGTTTGACTTCTTCTTGCAATAGCCCAACGTTTTTCTTTGCAAGTATGACACCCGTTGTCTTAACGTCAGGTTGAAGCGTTCAATATAGGAGGTGTTTTGGGTTTTACCTTGAAAATCATCTTGACTCCCTTGGACAAAACATTTTTTGACGGTCACCAAACGCATCTTGATTCTTTTTTTGACGATTTGCAGGTAAACATACGCCGTATCAGTAAATACAGACTGTAGCGCGTTTTTGTAGGCCGCCAGTTTGTCGGTTGTGACTTTCAATGGCGTGCCCTGGAACGGGATGCCGATGTAGTCTTTTAACCGTTTCACCAGTTTGGTTGCGGTATGCGTGGTGCGGCTACCCAGCTCAAAATTCATCCAAAAGCGGGAATCAACTTCAAAGCCAACAAACACCCACAACGGGTTGTTTTTGTTTCTTAAGAAAGACCATAACTCATCCATTTGTATGAACAGGACAGTCAAGGTTATCGACAGGCAAACAACATTATGAAATCTATTGGATTTATTGGCAACACCCCGTTGCCAGGTTGCAATGGTTCTGGAATCTTTGTCCAACACATCGGCTATGGCATCCGTTGACAGGCCATAGCAGCTTAACTTACACATCTGTTCATAGTCTTTAAAGCTGCCATGTTTGCCAAACAAATCACTGTAACCCGTTTCAGAAAAACGATGATTGCCTTTCTTACAGCAAAACATCTGCCGGGGCACCCCGTCGCCTTTGGTCGTGTAGACACCGTCCTTCGTTATGATGTTATCCAGTTCTTGATAGTAAGGGCAAGTGATCCTGGGGCAAAAAAGATTGAGTGTGTTATCGAGTTTGGATAATTTCAGAGTCATGTGGTATCAGTGCAGTTTTTATCTCTGCACTATGTCAAAAATCCCTGGAAATTAACACCTGCATTGATTTGCAGGGACTACC
>CAJAVP010000065.1 GCA_903945375.1 uncultured Methylococcaceae bacterium
GCCGCGATTTTAATCACGCTATTTTTAAAGCCAATTGATTTAAGTTTATCGGCATCGAGATAACTAAAATCAAAAGTCCTAGCGACAGGTGTTTTCGATAAACGTGTGCCTTTCAAATCATTACCATGACACGCCGCGCATTGATTTTCACCGTCTTTACCGGGCATTGTGGCATAAATATAATGCCAGCCTGTGTAGGAACTTAAATCATTAGCTTTCTTGGTATTTTTCGCCGATTTCCACCAATTAGGATCATTGACAGGGTGCATATTATGCGGTCCACCGAGTATGCCAGAGTTGGGTTGTACATCTTTCATGAAACGACCCGCATCTAAATCTTGTCCATTTTTGAACGCATCGGCGGTGTGACACACGCTACATTCTAAAATTGTTCCCGCATGACCTTGCAGCTCAAGAGCTGTGCGGTTGTCATTGGCATTGGGGTTACGATTTGCCCAAATTTCATGTGAACCACCATGACACGCCGCGCAGGCAACATTACCATGAACATCTTTGCTGTTGCGATACAGCGGTTCTGCTACGGTTAACACGCTATGACGGGTGCTGTATTCTGAATCCACCCAATCATCTTTTTGAATTTCAATAGCTTGACTAGGTTGCACAGCAAATCTATCCAACAACGGCTTGCGCGGTGTCGCTGACAAATCATGGCTATCAAAGGCACGACGCATCACACCAGCGCTGAAGGCTGCACTTATACCGCCTTTGCCTGTTCCCGATTTGCCTAAATTGCCATCACCCATGTGGCACGAGCCGCAATTGGGTTGTTCTAACCATTCAACCCGTTTTGTATCGCCTTCAAGTCCAGCCTTGGGTTTAGCGTGCGCGTTACCTACTGCCGCCATATCGCCATGACAATCTGCACAAGTCGTACCAGCGGTTAGCATTCGATCACGGTACAACTGTTCACGATGTCCTGAATGGCAACGCAAACAACTTTGTTCCATCGGTAAGGATTTACCTGTGGCATCAACGGTTGGAAATAAGGTGTTGGGATTCGCGCCTTTACTGTCTTCCCATTGCAAAGGGCGACCGCTCGTTTGACGCAAAATTTTTGTTTTATCACTGGGGTCTAACTGAAGTTTGCCGTGATATTTATGCAAGGCTTCAGAAAAAGAAGGGTAATACATCATATCGCCCGATTTTTTACCGTTATTGGTATTAAATGCCCAACCGATTTGAGTAGCGTTAATCATGGTTGAATGACAGCTAGTACAACTGGTGACCATATCCCAACTGTGTTCGCCTGTGGCTTCATTTTTATCACCATTATCAATATGATAATTAAGACCAAAATTGTCATAAAAATCGTGTAATGCCGCCGCATTTCTAATCGCCGCGTATTCTCTATCGGCTAAGTCTTCGCTTGGCTTACCGTTTTTATCAACAGCATCATAAAACTGTGGCACAGCAAATTCGTGAGTTTTATCACATGCTGGCAGTTTGCAGTAATAGCCGTTGTTGTATTCTGAACTGGAATGGAATGCTTTTTTTGAATTGTGAAAAATCTACGGCTGGATTGGCGGCAATTTTGCCTTTTTCATGGCATTCGCTACAGTGAAAATCTTTACCCGCCGAAACAACCGCGTCAACAGTTGCCTCAGTAATTTGTTTTTTTGTTTTATTATCAATGGCTTGAATTCGCATTAACGGATAAGGATTTACCCGTCCATTATCATCAATATCTGTTACAGGAATGTTTGTCGCGCTAAAAGCGTGTTTTTCTTCGCTGTAACTAGCAAAGTTTTGAAAGGTGTTGCTCACAAAAGGATTATCAATCCCTGGCATATAACTGCCTTGCGTGACACCACCCATTTTTAAGCCTTCATCGGGTTTAATATCCGCGCCCCACGTCAAAGAAGCCAGCCAGTGCGTTGCCATGTAACCTTCGGCGAGTTTATCTGAACGTGTTGGCAGCTCCCACATATCCGTTTTTTGAATTAAGGCATTTTCAAACGGCGCGGCTTCACCTTCTGCACCCAGCGGGAAATTTTGACTGGTTGAATTGATTGAATTTTTACCAACAGGGTCATTTTTATTTGAAGCCGCCGCATAACGCAGCGTGACATCCTCTTTAGTTAAAACTTGGGGCTGACGACCTTTTGAATAAACCTGTGCGTTCAAGGTGTTGTACGAACCTGGTGTTGCCGCGTTATACAAATTGCGTTGATAACGTGCATCGGTTTGAGCCTGCATTGCCATTTCAGGATAGGGCAGAACCACCACATCGCCTGCTTTGCCATTCAAGGATTTGCCGATTTTAGGCGTGTTTTTTTGTGACGTATTAACCATATTAGAAACATCAGGCAAACCTGTCGGTGGCGTACCGACAACAACCTCAATGCTTGATTCACAGCGCCGATTTTGCGCATCCATCGCGCTGAAATGTACGGTGTAAGCTGCATTATCTCGAATAAACTGGACAGTGGTTTTTAAACTGTCAGGGCGTTTGTAAGCGGGTGGATGGGAATTAGGAATTAACTCACCAAAAACACCGCCTGAAAAATCCCATTCGTATTTTAGTGGGCTTGCCGCCGCGTCTTTTAATGTCGCTTGGGCTGTAAAGGTCACGTTTTGATTAGCCGTAACATGCAGTCCCGTGCTGGGCGAGAAAATTTTGCAACTCGGAGTTTTTGATACCGCTGCTACAGTGATATGGCAAAACAGCGTGAAGAAAATCAGTATCGCTAAGCGCGTTCCTGATGGTTTGAATTGATAAAAAAGTTCGTGCATACACCGTCTCCACATTGTTTTTATGTATTTGTGAGTGGTGCAACTCGCACAATTCATGCCGTATCAGTAAAATCATGCAGTTGACAGCAAAGACGTGGTTATTTCGTAAAAGTTAGGTCATATCACCTATCGCGTTACGTGATATGACCTGTTTTAATGGCTGCGTAATCAGTCCTTATTTGTTTCTGATGTGAATAGTCTTTACATGCAGTGACCCATAGAAGGCATCCACTGTTCAGGTGCAACGCAACCGTGGGTATCGTCAGTTGTAACAGGTGTTGGTGTGCTTTTAACAAATGGCAGTAAGAAATAATCGTACATCCAGCGCATGTATTGGCGTACCTTTACTGGACTCTTTTTCACTGAGCCGCCTTTAACAGGGGGTTGTGGATTGTATTCGAGGTCTAACATAACGGCTTGCGTGTATTCTTCGCCAAACAAGTCGAGAACTATCGCTAATGCCATATCCATACCTGCACTGACACCTGCTGAAGTCCAGTATTTACCGTCTTTAACCCAGCGTTCTTCTTTAAAGATAGCCCCGTATTTTTCCATCATCTCTTTGGCTCTGTACCAATTGGAGGTGGCATTTTTGCCTTCCAGTAGTCCAGTCGCACCAAGAATCCAAGAGCCAGTACAAACGCTAGTGGTATACACCGTGGTTGCGTCTATTTGCCGTATCCAATCCAGTATGACAGGGTCTTGGGTTTGCAAACTGGTTTCATACGCGCCGCCAGGTATCAGCAATATATCGAGTTTGCTGACTTCATCAATGGACTTGTCTACTTCAATTTTCAGTTTGTCATTGGTGGTAATCGTGCCTTTTTTCTGCGCAATTAAAAACGCATTTAAGCCAGCGGTTTTAAAGACGCGGTACGGGCCTAACGCGTCTAAGCTGTTGATACCGTCATAGACATAAATGCCTATACCGTTGGTGTTGACGTTAGGATTGGGTTGTTTGCTCATAAACGCGGTGACTGAAGCGATTTGTGCAGGAGTAAGTGCTTGCGCTGTGCTACAAAGCAAGGCAAAGCAGGTGATAAAAAATAGTCGTAAAAATAACATATTGAAATCCTAGGGTTGATGAGCCACTCAAATGATTAATTGATTGCATTTTTGTCTTGCATACAGGCTTAGCTGTTATAAATTCAGTAAGCTCGGCTGTCAAAAGCACAATGTATGCCACTCAATTAAGTAACTGTTTTAAATAGTTTTAAATAGTTTTAATTTCAATAAGGCTTGCTATTTATGGCATATCGACCAGTTCAATACGTTATATAACGCAAATATTTTCAAGAAAAGTTTTATAAGATTTTCAAATCCCCCTCAATCCCCCTTTTTCAAAGGGGGATTGAGGGGGATTTGAAAACAATGAAACCAAATAGTTAAAAAACCTATGAGCAACTCTTAAAAACCAGCTTGTGCAATAAGCCCGCGTAGGGTGGATAAGCGATAGCGTCATCCACCAACACCTCTTATAAGGTGCATGACAGTAACGCTTATGCACCCTACGACTATTGTCTTTGGCATTGCCACCGTAACCATAAAGATTGTACGAGCTGCTGGCACTGTTGCCGAGTTGTCATAGGTGAATCTTGAGTTTGAGAATGAAGTGGAATAGGGCAGTTTTAACGAGTTTTGTAGGTATTCCCAAGCTCTGTTTGAGAACCATAAGTCTCTACATAACGTCCCAAACAGCGTCATTCCAACAATCTGCCGGAATAACGCCTATTCCATGCTTTTTTAATGAGACGTGGCGTTTTGTTTTATACGCCGTGCAGCCCGTGGGTGATCGGCAAAAGGCTCATGATAGTCCATACCTAAGAATTGACATTTACCACCTTGTGCTTCGTAATTATGTTGGAAATCATGGAAAAACTCCATCACCGTATGATCTAAAAGATACGCCTGGTTTAATTCAAAAATCACGGTTTTGCCCTGTTCTAAATTTTTCATGGCATCTTTCAAGCCCAACATATTGGAAAAAATCGCCGCGCCGTTGATGCCAATCCAAATGGTATCGTTATTTTGTTTGATGATTTCAAAATCCATTTTGAACAAATTTGAGATTTTGACGCCACGAAACAAATGGATGCAAATTTTAGTCACAATACCAATGAACACACCCACTAACAAATCGGTCGCAATCACGCCAATAATGGTGATGATGAACATAATCAATTGTTCTTTGCCCAAGCCGAATACCTTGCCAAATTCTTTAGGTGAAGCTAAACGAAAGCCGGTAAACACTAACAAAGAAGCTAAGGCGGCTAACGGAATACTGTGAATCAAGCGTGGAAATAAGGCGACAAACAAAAGTAACAATAAGCCATGAAAGAAATTCGCCCAAGCGGTCTTGGCGCCATTGTTGACATTTGCCGAGCTACGGACAATTTCTGCAATCATCGGCAAACCACCGATTAAACCTGATAACAGATTACCTACACCAACTGCCGTTAAATCTTTATCCAAATTTGAATGGCGTTTATAAGGGTCTAATTTATCAACCGCCATCGCACTCAACAAACTTTCTAAGCTACCAACCAAGCAGATACTCACCACCGCTTCCCAAAATTCTAAGGTCGCTATCTTGCCGAAATCTGGAAAATAAAAACTCGACATAAAGTTATCTGAAATCGCGACCAAAAACTTCGGCCCTACGGTCGCTTCATGATGTGGTAAAAACGTCGCATCAGGCAAAAACAAATACAAATGTTCGTGATCCAGATCAAACCAACGCCCTAAACCGATACCCACTAATACTACGATTAAAGGGGCAGGGATCATTTTTAAGAGGGGATTTTTAACCAGCGACCAGACAATCAAGATAGCCAAGCCTGAAAAACCGATAATCGCAATTTCTGGATTAAGATTTATAAAGCTATTGGGTATTTGTGCAATTGTCGAGATTAAGCTGCTATCTTTGGCGGGCGCATTGCCTAATACCACATGGATTTGCTTCGCCATGATGATAATGCCAATCGCCGCTAACATGCCATGTACAACCGAGGCGGGAAAAAAGGAACTCAAACGTCCCGCTTTGAATAAGCCCATCAAGATTTGAAAGGCACTCGCCACTACAATCGCCGCTAAGGTGTAGCGATAACCCACCATAGCATCGCCTTCACCCAATGATTGCACAGCTCCCAGCACCACCACAATCAAGCCAGCGGCTGGGCCATTAACTGTGACAAACGAGCCGCTCAAGCGTGACACTAACACGCCGCCGATAATAGCGGTAATAATGCCGGCTGAGGGCGGAAAGCCTGAGGCCATAGAAATGCCTAAACACAATGGCATCGCAATTAAAAAAACGAGAAAGCCAGACAACAAGTCATTACGCCAGTTTTCTTTTAAACCCGCTAAGCCGGTTTTAGGTAACGCTAAAGAATTAATCCCATTCATGTGCTTATCCTCTTTGATAAAATGATTTGAAGGGCATAAAGCTAATTTTATGCCAAATTATTTTTATAAAATAACAGCATGAAATAATTAGTATTTATTTTATTTTAATGCGGGAAGTTGAGACTGGGTTTGAGTAAAACAACCAATAAGTGGTTGTTCTGAACTACTTTAAATTAAGTGCGAGGTGCATAAGTGACGTATAAATTGGCATGTTTTGATGATTGTGCTCACGCGCTACGGCAGTATGATGAGAAACTCAACGATTATGAATATCTGTCTGAGCGGCTTTAGCCGCTCCCATTTTTGTTAAAAAATTTTGCACGACGACTTAATGACTTATAAATTTAGGTACAATGGGGTTATTTAAAGCTGACTTTTGGAACTTATTTTGCTCATTAAGATTTATCTGTCTTTAATAGCTTGCGCGATCTTACTGTTTTTATCGGATTACCTGTTATTGACACTCTCCATACCTCAATTACCTGAACTGGCAACACGAGTGGGTTTAGTTTTATTCTTGCTGGCCTTATCATTATTGTTGCTTCAAGGTTCGTATGCAGCTGTTAAACAGTTCTATCGTTCAGTCAATGACTTCTTCTCAAAACCGCAGCGTCATATCCGACGATTGCTGTTTATCCAAAACCGCAAAATGCAGTGGGCGGCATTATTGCCGTTTAGAAAAATGCAACTTCATTATTTTTATGAGCGCCAACGTCAGCGCGTATTGGCAGCGGATAATCGTAAACAAATAAAAACTCTAGCTCATGCACTGACGAGCGAACTTCGCACCAATAAAGCGTATTTTAGTTCGGCACAGATTCAATGCTTTCGACAACAAATCAAACAGTGTTGTAAACAAGGCGATACCCAAACGCTATTAACGCTATACCAGACCATCAATGCAGCGAAACACCATGAACAGATTTAAGGATTGGATTCTCGGCCTAGTAGATGTGTATCACGCCGTCAGAAATGAAAAATTGCGCTGGCATACCGCCAACCAGACACAACAAACGCAGTTAAAACACGCGCAAGTTCTGGCAGAAAATGACCTAGCAGATCAATTAAAAATAAAACGTGTGCAGTTAGAGCACGAGCTAGCACTATTGCAAACTAAGCATCAAGCCGATTTGACGATGTTTAAAACCAAATGCAAACAAGATGTTAAAGACTATCAGGATTATTTAGCGGCATTGGCTCAACTTAAAACAGCCATTCAACGCCGTTATCATACCTTGCCGGACGTGCTTGCGTTTACCATTCAT
The DNA here is from genome assembly GCA_903945375.1 of uncultured Methylococcaceae bacterium. Taxonomy (GTDB): domain Bacteria; phylum Pseudomonadota; class Gammaproteobacteria; order Methylococcales; family Methylomonadaceae; genus Methylovulum. The sequence continues at coordinate 7,425 of CAJAVP010000065.1, forward strand.
CATCACGCTAAGCAGTTATTGAATCTGTTGTGGGAAGCCCAAGACCTTGAGCAAAAAATGCAGTGTGAAATGCGGCTAATCAACTTTATGATGGCCATTCAAGACGATGCTAGCCGCATTTCTGTTACCGAAGTGGATGCACTGCTACCCACTAAAACCTTGGAATTACTTAGGAATGAGCATAAAACAAGTTAGTCTTTTAGACGTGCTATACACTGAGGATTAATACCGGCAATGGTTAGATTGCGTGCTGCTAACCTATGGCAGTACGCATTCGTGGGAACTGTTTAATTGCTTGGCCTAGTTGTCTGGACGGTTAGCTGTTATTTACACCCACAAGCAAAGGTGTACTTGTGTACGTTGAGCAGGTCTTTTTGGAGTCAATATTTAATACAACAGCAAAGACATGTTACTTTTGTTAATATTAATGCAAGCAATCCATTTTTCCAGCTTTCGGCCTGTAGTTCCCCACGACAGCATCCTTTATATATCAATAGTCAACAAATCAGCCCACTTAGTCGTATAAGACGGCGATTTAAACTGTTGCCGCATGTGCCAGCGGTTACTAATGATTGCACTTCGGAGCTGAATCCACCTATTAAATCAGAATACATATGCAAAAAAATTCTGGTTGTTATTTCCCTAAAACCTGTGTACCTAAGGCCGCCAAGAAATCTGCATGTGCTTTATACAAGTTACTCGAAGCTTCAATGGCCATAATAGCTGCATCACCCGTGGCTAACTCACGCATATTAACAAATAAAATATTGCTTGCACCTAAATCAAAACGTTCCCGCTCACCTTTTTCAAGTTCTTCTGCTGTTTTTTGTTGCTCTTTAATTAAGCTTAGCCTCTGACGCGCTGCAGCAATGCGTGATATGGCATCTTTTATATCTGCAGCAATGCGATTTTCTGCCAAATTAATTTCCCACTTTAATCGCTGCAAATTAGCGGCAGCAGTTTGAGCTTTACCTTTGGCAGCACGTTGTTGTATAGGGAAATCGAAATTTAAACCGACATATAGCTCATCGCGATTTAGACCCGTTTTACCTTTACCATTATCTAATGCGCCGACGACAGATAAATCTATTGCTGGTGCTTGTTGGTTTTTTTGCAGTGCTAATTCGGTTGCAGTTTGCTCAGTTTGCACACCCAGACGCTTTAATTCCGGACGTTGTTCTTGTGCCTGTGCCCACGCTTTGTGGACATCCGTGTCCACATTAGGCTCTTGGGGGAAGGTTCTGGGCAATTGCTCGGGTACTGGCATGAGTGGCTCACCCTTTTCATTTCGCCAGTATAATGATAATTGAATAGCACTCTGTTCCAGCATACGTTGTGCTGCCACACGTCGCTCTTGGCGTTCAATAATGGCACGTTGATTATCCAATGCTTCAAATTGTGGAATATCACCTGCTGCTACCCGTTCTAAAATACCGGCATTACGTTCCTCAGCTATTTGTAACAGATGCTCAACAATCAGCAACCGTTGCGCAGCCAATACCCAATCCCAATAACGGTGTGCTGCTTGCCTGCGAATGTCTAACAAGGCTTGGTCAATATCATGGCCTGCAATCAGTTGCGCTAATTCAGCTTGCTTTAGTCCTGCGCGGCGGCGATCAATCTCACGGTTACGCCATAAGGGGACATTAACGCCAACGCGGTATTCACCATCCGTTGCGGTAATATTTTTGCCATCATAAATTGGATAGTCACCTGTACCACGACGCCAACCACCAAAAAACGTAGTGCCCCAATAGGGGGTAGGCTGCTCTACGCTAACATCATAATTTTGGTTTTCATAGAGACCAATGACTGACCAGCGGCTTTGTGACTTCACCACCGTATCAAACGCTCCCTGAGTCGAAATAAAATCACCTTCCGTAGCTATCCGCCGTTGTTCAGCGGCCAGCAATGCAGGAAATGATTTTTCCGCAGCACTTAGCACATCTTCCAATAACAGGGTTTTGGTTTCCGCATAAAGAGCGGAAGGAAGCAATAACAATAGCAATAAGGCAGCCTGATTAGTAAGCATCATTTTTTTTATCCTCCTTGATGCTGGATTTATCATCCTTCACTTTTTCTGCTGATGCAGGTTCTGGCAAAACCAAAGGAGGAAAGCCATTAAAAATACGCCATAACTCATAGCCTAACGTGACTTGCCCTAATAGCACCCAACCATTGACGCGGACTCCTTGGCGTAAAAAACGAGATTCCGGCCAAGTGATATCGTTTTTATCAGGTGAAACTAGGATGCGAAAATGGCCTTTACCATCATCCGTTGAATCAATCAAAGCGACTTGGCCGCCAAAAGAACCGACAGAAAACTCAGGCCAGCCTCCAAATTGAACAGCGGGGTAGCCTTCAAATTGCAAGCGGACATGGCTGTTTACAACGATCAGGGGTAGATCATTGCCATCTATCCACAGCTCTACGGCTCGCTCTTGAGTATCGGGTACTAAAATGACCAATGCTTGGCCTGCTTTAATCAGTTCTGCGCCTGGACTCGTTAAAAGCCGTAACACGGTACCATCCCTAGGAGCAATAATGGTTTGAGTCATCTGGCGTGCCAATCGAGTTTCCAATTTGAGTAGTTCGGCCTTAACGTAATTTTGCTCTTCTATCGCTTTGTTGAGGTCAGCACGACTTTTTTCGATAGTAGATTGCGTATCGTTACCTAGTTTACCCGCATCTGCACTAAGAGCATCCACTTCACTGTTGGCAGCTTGCAAACTGGCTTTTGCGCGTTCGCGTTCGGTTTCCCGTTGGGCATTTTCCAGTTCGGCTAATTCGAAGGTGCGTTTGGAAGCCAAGCCTTTGCTGAATAAACGGTGTTGGCGTACTAAATTGAGTGCGGAAGTTTTTTGCGCCGCATTTGAAGCCGCCAATGCTTGTTGTGCTGCTTTAAAGCGTTCATGTGCCATTAATACACGCGAGTCCGCTGCTGATAAAGCTTGAGGTCGAGCCAGTTCAGCCATACGTAATTGTGCTTGTACTGTTTGTACGCGGCGGTCAACAGCTGCCTGGCGCGCCAAGACTACGTTTTTTTCAGCTTCAATCCGTTGCAATAAAAGCGGGTCGTTATCAAGCATATCGGCTAACACCTGATCTTTTTTTACCCGCGTACCTTCGGTAACATGCCACTGAGCAATACGACCTTCAACGGGCGCCCCAATAAGCTGTTGTCGCTCGAAAGGGGTAAAGGCAACCACTCGCCCATATCCGCGCACGTTTTGTTGCCAAGGCGTTAACAGCAAAAAAATCAACAGCAATAGGATTAAGACCAACATTGAACGGGCGATTTTACCCGCAAACGGTCTGGTAGAGGCCTTATCTAAGGCACTGGGCTTTATTTCATTTTGGGTCATGATTGGCTATCCAAAATTGCAGTAGTATTTTCAACAAAAACGCCGTTGACAATTTTACCGTGCCGTTGGCATCGCTTAATCACTTCCAGCTCATGACTGGTAGCAATCAAAGTCCAAGGAGAGTGTTGAGCAAATAACACCGCCAACAATTCAGGAAGTAACCTACTATCAATGCGATCAAGAACTTTATCCAATAGCAATAACCTAGGACTGCCGACAATTGCGCGGGCTAAAGTTAAGCGTAATGTTTGCTCGCTGGTTAAAGGTTTGCCGTGAATAGATAAGCGAGTGTTCAAGCCTTCGGGTAAAGATAATATTTCATCTAATAAGCCAACATCGGCTAAAGCCTGCTTTAATGTCTGGATAGAAAAATCACGTCCTAATTGCACGTTATCGATAACCGATTGTTCCAAAATTTCCGGGTCTCGCACTAAGGCAATACTGTTGCGCAGCTGCCTGAGATTGAGATCGCGTAAATCTTGTTGATCCAAACAAACATAGCCAGCCAGTGGCGGACGCAAACCATACAAAATATCAAATAGGCTGCTTTTATCTGCTCCCTCGGTAATAACCAACTGTTCCCCGGAGACCAAATGAAGATTGAAGCCAATTAACGCATCATAATCGGCGTGTAAAGGTAACGATAAATCAACCACATCCACTTGATAAGGTGTGTCCTTGCTTTGTGGTGTAATACCGCTTATGGAGTCGTGGGGAAGTTCCAGTAAATAGTTGAGTTTATCGGTACTGGCAACCATTTCATAAAAGTTATCCAGGGTTTTGCCTAAGCGGGTCAAGCCATAGATCATGGCATTTACAACCAATTCAGCGGCGATTAGTTGACCTAGGCTTAATTGTCGTTCAATGACCATCCAGCCCCCCATACCTAATAGCAGCGTGTTGGCCAGCGTGTGCAGAATTAAAGCTCCGGTATTTTGCCGCAATAAAATACGAAAATATTTAGCGGAAGCATCTAAATAATTCAGTGCAATCGCATTAGTTTGTTGACTTAAAAATGCCTGACCTTGCTCGGTTTTACCTAGCATTGGGTTAGCCGCTAAATTTTCCAACCAGGCTAACGCATCGTACTTGGCTTTAGATTGGTCAATAGCAGTCTTAATGCCATTTTTGCCAAACACGAATATGATGAAAACGATGGCGGCAATTAGGAATAAATCAAATACCAACAACAAAGGGTGATAAAACGCTAATAACACCATACCAATGATGGTTTGCAACATATAGCCCAAGGTTTCCATCAGTAGCACCGCCGTGGTTTTCTGTAAGGTGACAACTTCGAGAAAGCGGTTGGCTAATTCGGGTAAATGCTGTTTGTCACGCAGACTGTAAGACGCCTGTTGCAAGTTGAAAGCCGCCTCGCCAAACAACCGAACGAACAAGCGGCGCTGTAACATATCAATCACATAGAATTGCAAGCCGACTAAAAAGTTGCTAAAGCCAACCAAAACAAACAAAATCAAGGTCAAAACTATCAATGGCTGGAGCAAAGCACCAAACGAGATAGTATTAACCAAGGCTTGTACCGCAACCGGCGTAGCCAAGGACATTAAGCCAATACCAATACCGTAAGCTAATAAAGTCTTGATATCATGATGTTCTATGTTAATGAGCAGTTTCAGCCGCTCGAAGGGATTATGTGTCGATGCCATAAGCAATACAGATTAATATTAAAATGCTATCTTTTTTCGATAGGCCATTTGTGGCGGTTTAATACAACAAAGCCAACATTGAACTTAGCACAAAAAACTGAGCGAAAAGAACGTATTTATCCAGTTTTGGTTTGGCCAACCAGCTGACAAAGCTGTTTTTTATAGCCGCATAGATTTTAATCGACACTGGCCGTGCCACACCTACTAATATCGCAAAGCCTAACCAAAATGTGGTCATTTCAGCCTGCCTGGGAGATAGCTTAAACAGCCATTCAAGCAAGTGTTCCACAACTGACTCAATAATCTCTATTAATAGGTGTAACAAATGCCCCAAGACGACCAATACACCATGGCCAAACATTGCTAAGCCAATGCCTAACAGAATAGCATAAACTATTTTGACGCTTACGTTATACCCTATAGTTTGGAGCTTTTTATCCAGCGATATTCTTGGTATTTCAGGTGTCTTCATGATAAGCTCCTTGCGGTTGTAGAAGTGCTCATTGCTTTATCTTGGTATCTACATTTTACAAAATCTATCGGTCTCTCTAACTCTTCAAAAGCTTTTCAACAACATCTTCTAACGCCATATACCTAGAACCCTTAATCAAAATATTCATGTCAGTTCCCAGTTGTGGTAATAAGTCTTTTATCAGGGCTTGATTGTTATGAAAATATATACCCCCTAGCCCAAAACTGTTTGCAGCAAAACGAGCCAGCTCTCCGACAGCAAATAACAATTCAACCCCGGCTGAACGGGCGGCAATGCCTGCCTGAATATGCCAAGCTTCAGCCTGGTCGCCGAGTTCTGCCATATCACCTAAGACCAAAATTTTCTTACCCTGCAAGAATGATAAGGTTTCTAATGCGGCCATCAGTGAACTGGGGTTTGCATTATAGGTGTCATCAATAATAAGTGTGCCACGAACCGCAAATTGCGTTTTCAACCTTCCTTTGATCGGATTAACTTCAGCTAAACCAGCCGCAATAGTCTCTGGAGCTACACCCGTCATCAAACAGGTTGTTGCTGCCGCCAAAGCATTTAAGGCATTATGCTGCCCCATTAAATGCAAGTGGGATTGGATTTTTCCCCAAGGTGAAGCTATTGTAAGTTCACCTCCATTGATTGTCGGATGCCAATAACCGCGCACATCAACCCTAGGCATAAGACCAAATTTTATGTATGGCCGTTTACCTAACTGGCTACGCCAAATAAGCTGGCATGGATCGTCACCGTTAACGATGGCGATACCATTATTGTTATCCATGGTTGCAAAAACTTCGCCGTTAGCCCTTGCCGCGCCTTCTATCCCCCCGAATCCTGCAATATGATCTAATCCAACATTCGTAATTACCGCAATATCTAATTTTACTATCTGGCCGAGGTGAGTGATTTCGCCATGTGCATTGGCTCCCATTTCTATGGCGGCAACGTTGTAACTAAAATTTAGTCTCAGTAGATTTAAAGAAACTCCCAAGGCACTATTTTGATTTCCTAGTGTTGCCAATACGCCATCCCCAAAGTGACGTTGCATAACTGTGGCAATGATTTCTTTTACCGTGGTTTTACCGTTGCTACCCAGTACCGCTATAACAGGAAAGTCGTAACGTTGACGCTAAACAGCGGCCAATTTGCCTAAACTCTGTACGACGTCCTTGACAATCAGTAAGGGTAACGAGGTGTTCACAACTTGGCTGGCTAATGCGCAGCAAGCCCCTTTTACTTTTGCATCTTCAATATAATCGTGGCCATCAAAATACCTACCTTTAATGGCTACGAATAGTGAACCTGGCTTTACCGGCCGGGAATCCATCGCGATGCTGTTAACTTTAGCGTCCTGACCTATCAAGGTCGTATCAGACCATTGCGCAGCTTCTGATAATTGCGCTCGAATCATCGTTGTTACTCTTCGGGTGTTAAAAATAACCTTCGCGTTTCTTCTTTTCCATCGAACCCGCCTGATCTTGATCCAGAAGTCGCCCTTGTCTTTCACTTTGTCGAGTAACCAACATTTCGGCAATAATGTCTTGGACACAGCTTGCATCGCTTTCAATAGCCCCAGTTTGAGGGTAGCACCCTAGGGTTCGGAAGCGTATTTGACGTGTTTTCAAACTGTTAAGTTCGTTTTGAGTTAAATACGGCAGCATGCGCTCGTCATCCAAGGCCAAAATTTGGCCACTGCTTTCGTCAATCCAACTAAGCCGTTGCGCTGAAAAATACAGCGGCACAAGGTCAATATTTTCGAGCATGATATATTGCCAGACATCCAGCTCAGTCCAATTGGAGAGCGGAAACACTCTGACCGATTCACCACGATCAATTTCGGCATTATAAATTTGCCACAGTTCAGGTCGTTGTTGTTTGGGATTCCACTGATGGTTGGAATCCCTAACCGAAAACACCCGTTCTTTGGCACGCGATTTTTCTTCATCTCGTCGCGCTCCACCCAGGGCTGCATCAAAGCCGTACTTTGTCACAGCCTGTTTCAATGCCGCAGTTTTCATTAAGTCGTTATACTTGACCGAGCCCGATTCGATAGGATGTATGCCCGATACTAACGCTTCTTCATTGATGTGAACTATTAAATTAAGCCCTAAACTGGCAATCAGGTTGTCGCGAAAACGTGCCATTTCGGCAAATTCCCAGGTCGTATCAATATGCAATAAAGTAAAAGGCACATTACCGGGCCAAAATGCTTTTCTTGCTAAGTGCAACATGACTGTTGAATCTTTACCAATGGAGTAAAACATGCACGGCTTTTCAAAACAGGCCGCTACTTCCCGGATGATGAAAATGCTTTCAGCTTCCAATTGTTTTAAATGTGTCAATTTCATGATGCAGCTCTCTCATTAGCCAGTGTTACGCATGCCTGCGGCAATAGCGTTAATGCTGCGCAACAAAGGTTTTAACCAGAGATTATCTTCAGAGTTTCCGGTATCCAATGAGCGCACCTGGCGCAATAAAAACACCTGAAGCATATTCAGCGGGCCTAAATACGCATCACGTCGATGTAAAGAGGCTGCCAGCACAGGGTTTTCCTCCAGCAATTGCTTGGATTTGGCTATTTCCAAAATCCACTCCACACAGCGTTGATGTTCGCTGGCAATTAAGCCATAAATCCGTTTACCAGTTTCGGGATCAACACACAAACTGGCATATTCTTTAGCAATAGCCATGTCAGATTTACTCAGGGCCATTTGAGCATTGCTAAGCAAGTTACGAAAAAAAGGCCAGTCGCGGTACATATTTTGTAGTGTTTGCAAGCGTTCTGGCTTGCCAGCACACCAGGTTGACAAACTAAAACCAATGCCATACCACGCCGGAAATGTTTGCCGTGATTGCGCCCAGGCAAATACCCAACCGATTGCCCGTACTGAATTTTTCGAACGATCCTGTTTTTTGCGGTGCGAAGGACGCGAGCCAATATTTAGCTGTCCAATTTCACCGACTGGCGTTGCTTCGTAGAAGTAATCTAAAAATCCAGGGGTTCGTTCGGTTAGATCGCGATAACTTTGTTCACCAATATGGGCTAATTCATCCATGATTGCTAAATGTTCAGGTTTGTCCGCTCTTACTGGTTGCACCAAGCTGAGGCTCGCCTTCATTAAGCCGGTAATGCCCATGGTCAATTCATAAATGGCAGTTTCCATGTTGTTATAGCGGTAAAACAATACTTCGCCTTGCTCGGTAAATTTGATTTGCCCGCGGACAGTGTCTGGTGGCTGCGCTAAAATCGCTTCATGCGTAGGACCGCCACCACGTCCAACCGTACCTCCCCGCCCATGAAACAACACACATTTAATGCCTCGTGGTTCAGCAAGAGCAATGATTTTACGTTGTGCTTGAGATAGCCCCCAAGCGGAGGCTAAAATCCCGCCGTCTTTACACGAATCAGAATAACCAAGCATAATTTCTTGGCGATCTCCTGAAACACGCAATAACTCACGATAAGTTGGGTTGTCAAACAATCGCGTCAATACTGCTTCAATACGGTTTAAATCCTCTATGGTTTCAAATAACGGGCTGACGCCAATATGACAAAACCATCGTCCGCCCAGACGCCCCACCAAACTGCTTTGTGCGGCTAACAACATCACCTCCAGAATATGACTGGCAGCATGAGTCATGGAAATCACGTATTTACCAAAACAACTGGGACCAATTTCACGCTGCATGGTTGCTATCACCTCAAAACCACTGAGAGTTTCTCGGCTAGCAGCCGATAGTGCAGCACGGTTATACACTAAGCCGCCGGGAGTAATGATCGCTTCACTAAGTAAAGCTAAGCGCTGATTTTCATCTAAGGCGTAATAATCCAAATCTAAAGCCGCCTGCAATATATCGGCAACCGCTTCACTGTGCCGAGTAGATTCTTGCCTGACATCCAATTGCATCAAATGAAAGCCAAATGTCTCTGTGAGCCGAATTAAATCGTGCAGTTCCAAGTTTGCAATATTGGCATCTCCATGACTACGTAGCGCAGTATCCATGACTCGTAAGTCAGCTAAAAACTCTTCAACATCGACATAGCCGTAGCCATCGTGTAACACTGTTTCGCCCCGCAAATGCTTCTGTACCTTGATCAAGTTATGCTCAATACGGAATTTCATAATCGCTAGCTTATGGCGGTAAGGCTCTTGCAGATAGGGCTTTTCCAGTTCAACAATCACGGTACCCAGTTTGCAACGATCTGCGGCCAAACTGTTAATAAATTGATCGGGTAATTCACAGAAGCCATAGGAATGCGAATACTGGTCTCGCAGTCCTTCCAGCCTTCTGATGTATTCTTGCAACACGGTTTGGGTCTGTAGGCGTAAGGCCAAAACAGTCGTTTCTGCTGTTACATTGGGATTGCCATCACGGTCGCCACCGATCCAACTGCCAAATTGCAAAAAATTTGGGATACGCAGTTTGGCAGCAACGTCATCACCATAAACATCGGCGAGTGAGCGTTCAAAATTACGATACACTCTTGCCGTGGCTTGAAACAAAGACAACGGAAAATAAAACAAGCCCGCATCAATCTCATCGGCGACGGTCATTTTTCGACCACGTACTTCGTCGGTTTTCCACAACATTTGAATTTGTGCTTGCAGGCGCTCAAGACCTTCTTTCCGCAAATAGCCTTTGAGGCGTTTGTCAGCCAGTGATTCGTGCGTTACAAATACATTGCGTAAGGTATTTTTTACCGTGCGGCGCTTGGCTTCGGTAGGATGTGCGGTCATCACCGGTAAATACAACAACTCATCCAGCAACACCTGTAACTTGTCCGCAGTCACGCCAGAGTCTTTGAGTATTAACAGTGTGTCGTGAAAGGAATTGGGCCAATAATGTCCACCTTGCTCGGCTTGTTTTTGCCGTAAGTCCAAGTAATAAGATTCCTCAGCAATATTGAGTAAACTGAAGTAATGGTTGAATACTCGTACCACACCGCTAATCCCATCAAGATTGAGATTCTCTATAGTGATGCGTAATTGGTTCAGCTTGCTAGCATTACCATCACTTGCCCAACTGGCAAAGCGGTTTTGTAGTCGCTCAACGCTGGCACTAATTTCAGGGTGGGTTTGATCGTTCAAAACTCTCGTTAATACTGAGCCCAATAGTCGGCTTGATCGGCTCAATTCGTTGTCGTTATATGAAATTGACATGGCTAACTCTTTTAAAAAATGAATTCGGTAAATTAAATTTCTAAGGCTTCAAACTTGCGTTCAGGTAACGACAAGGTTGTTCGATGTTCGGTCAGCACCTCAAACTGACAGATTTCCGGGTCATAACCAAACACTTCTCCTGTTTCTATTTTATACACCCAGCCGTGTAATTTAAGTTTGCCAAGCGATAGGCCCGATGCAACCACTGGATGAGTACGCAGGTTTTCCATTTGCATTAACACGTTTTCTTGCGTGGCTACATTGAGCAACTTAGCATCGCTTAAATTGGAGTATTTATCCCGTACAATACGGCGGGTTGATTCGGCATGGTAAAGCCAGTGAGTTAAAGCCGGGAAATCAGATTGTAAAGGGGGTGACAATAAGCCTTTCATTGCCCCGCAATGACTATGACCACAGACAATAATATCTTTAACACCCAAACCAGCAACTGCAAACTCAATGGTCGCGGCTTCACCACCCTGTAATGCACCATAAGGCGGTACCAAATTCCCGGCATTACGCAGAATAAATAATTCGCCTGGTTCAGTTTGAGTCAATAAATTCGGATTAATCCGCGAATCAGAGCAGGTAATAAATAACACTTCGGGCGCTTGTCCTTCCGACAGACGTTCAAAGAGTTCGCGTTGTGAACCGAAGACCTTAGTTTGATAATGCTGCAGACCTTGTATCAATTTTTGCATGGCACTTCCTCAAAAGTTGAATGATTGAATTACAGTGTACTTGAGGATTTTAATATTGAAAAATAGAATGTTTGGAAGAAATATATCGTAAATTACGATATATTAAGATCTATGCAGCGCATCAATTATCAACACTTATTCTATTTCTGGCATGTCGTCACTGAAGGCAGCATTACCGCTGCCTGTGAAAAATTGCACCTTGCCCAACCGACTATCAGTGGGCAGTTGACGGTATTCGAGGAAGCGATAGGCGAAAAATTATTTTACAAACAAGGCCGCAAATTACAGTTAACAGATACCGGTCGTATTGTTTTTTACTATGCGGAAGAAATCTTTGCCTTAGGCCGAGAATTAGGAAATACGCTAAAAGGCTTACCGACCGGTAGAGCTTTGCGGTTAAGCATTGGTATTGCTGACGCGTTACCCAAGCTGGTGGTTTATCGGCTTATGCAGCCGGTTTTTCAACTGCCGGAACCCGTACAAATTTTCTGTTATGAAGACAAAGTGGAACGCTTGCTGACCGATGTATCATTGCAAAGCATTGATCTAGTGTTATCGGATACCCCACTTACTTCTGGCGGCAATACAAATGTTTTCAATCATTTGCTCGGAGAATCTTCTGTAACCGTGTTTGCAAGCGCTGAACTAGCGGCCATTTATCGCCCCAATTTTCCACATTCATTAAGCGGTGCACCTTTTCTGCTACCAACTGGCAATACAGCATTACGCCGATCATTGGATCAATGGTTTGACAGCGAAAGTATCCGACCAAAAATTCAGGCTGAAATTGAAGACAGCGCCTTAATAAAGACCTTTGGCAAAGGTGGTGTGGGTTTGTTTGTTGCACCTACAACGGTTGAAACCGAAATTCAGCGACAGTATATTGTTGAGGCAGTGGGTAGAATTGATGCCGTCAAAGAACGTTTTTATGCTATTATGGTACGTAGGCAACTCAAGCATCCCGCAGTAACAGCAATTTTGGACAATGCGCGGGATTTTTTGTCCATATAAGTCTTTGATTTATAAGCTACCTGCAACTAATGAGACGTTACGCAAAGCTGTAAGGCGGATTCGCCGCTAGGCAATCCGCCCTGTGGTGGGTACACCGATGGCGGTTTGCTATCGCGAAACCGTCCTACGCCTTCTGAGAACAATAGGGAATGAGCATATGCCTAAAAAACAATGCGCATAGATTCTTTAAATCCTGCCGCTACTTTTCTGCCTGCTGCATACACTTTATCAAGAATACAGGCGACTACCTTTAACCCCGCCTGAGTGGATGCGTTCTCTATTCGCGTCTTTGTCAGTTGAAGGCTGGTCAGAATAGTGCCCTGTAATGCACGCGTAATGTGCGGAAAAACGCGATGCTCAATAGGGTTCCATTTGGAGGTGTACGGCGGATAATGGGCGATCCGAATCTCAACGCCAATCTCATCCGCCAAAGCCTGTAACTCTTGTTTGAAAATGTAGTGCCTGGACGAGTCCATCAACATTAAAATAGACGTTGCA
>CAJAVP010000066.1 GCA_903945375.1 uncultured Methylococcaceae bacterium
ACCGATTCACCGTCAGCACGGATTAAACCACCACTGAGCGTGTCTTCATTGACTAAGCCTTTAGCTTGATAAGTTAGCTTAGGATCTAGCTCGCCGTAGACTTTATTGACAGCATCGGCGGTAATCAATACATCACGCGGCAATATCGTCCATTCATCACCAGCCCCACCATCAACAATTTTATAGCCCAAACTATTTTTTAATCCACCGGCATACGCGACATTATAATTGCCGACTGAAGCAAGGTTTAAATCACCGCCAACATTCGTCGAATAATTTGCCGAGCCAGACAACGAAGCCTTATCAGCTGTATCGAGAAAACCTTGGACGTTGGATGTAAAGACTGGCTTATCACCATAGCGACTGTTGAGCGTATTCGGAATCACACTCAAGCTTGGCGTAAAACCATACAAGATGCCATTGCCGCTGGTTGCCGCACTAACAACATCAAAACTATCTTTACAGACAGTCGCGGTACAGCCGTAATGTTTAAACGTGGGCGTTAAGCCATTCAGGGTGTTATCGCTTGGTTTATTGGCATAGACTAATAACCAATGCCCATCAGACAGCGAAGTCGCCGCACCGACATTATCCAGTCGACTATTAGTTCCCGTTAGATTTATGAGGGTATTAGTGCCAGCAATATTTCCATTGAGCACTACATCCCCTGCCGAACTTACGTTAAGCTGCTGAATTGATGGCATTGCAGGCAGAAAAACCGTCGTGCCGCTATGATCTGTAATGGTAACGGAACCCGTAGCATTCATTGCGCCAGTGGTATAACCGAAACCATTCGTAAAATTATAATCGCCATTGCCGGCAAGACTACCACTGATCCACGTAAACTTACCGTTGACCGTCAAGCCCTTCGCGTTGCTCAACGTACCGGCTAATAATTGCAGATTTTCCAAAGAAACTGCATCGGTAAAGTTCACTGTTGCCCCCGCGATTTGCGTTTCAGGGGTCGTGTAAAGCGTATTGCGAAGCTCATTAATGCCACTGGTAAACAGCACCGGCGTTTCACTGCTGATTTGTCCATCGCTAAATATGCGATCTCCCGCAAAAATAAAATTGCCAGTGTTTGTCGCCTTATAACTGCCTGTATCGAGGTCGGTACTGGCAATGGCACCGGTAATCACTAAAGTGCCGCCTGATAAATCGACTTTGCCCAGATTATGAAAGGCACTGATCGCCAAGCTTACATTAGAGGCATCGCCGTTAATATTAATTAGACCCTCGGCTTTATTGGTCAGTAACACATTGGAGTCCAACACGCTGGACGCACCGATATCACCCGTCCATGACACGACACCGTAGTTATTCCAAGCTTTCGGTGTTAGGGTGATTGGAGGCAGAGAAGAGGTTTCTGATGCGATGGTGTTATAAGTGACACTGCCATAATTATCCCAGGCTCGATCGAGCAAAATACCATTTTTAGATAGACTGGTCGTTGATTCTGCCAAGGTTTTAAGTGTGCCATTGCCGCCGAGATAGCCCGCACTGAAATCAAACGACTGGCTTATGATGATATTATCCGCCCCAGTTAGCCAAGCGTTATGAGTCACGCTTAATTTGGGAAATTGAATGCCGTTACTTGCACCGGTGTTGAACGTCAGCTTAGCATTATTCAGCTGCGTATCAGCGACCTGATAGGCGCTGCCAGGTTTAAATTGCACGATATTATCGACAAAAGACACTTGCCCGTTGTCACTATTAACTGCCGAGCCACTATTAAAACTACGCGACCCATTCTGAAACTGTAATTGCCCTGCGGTAACTTGATAATTGCCTGAATCAACACCAGAGCTTGTTATGACCAATTGCCCACCATTTAAGGTAACGCTGCCCTGATTATTAAACTGCGCTACGCTCAAAGTTCGCGTGTCATTCGTCTCTATCGAACCAATATTAAAATCGCCAATAGTGACGAGCTTACCTAAACTCGTTGGCGAAGCCGCTAATGCTCCAGTTCCTTGCCAATTAATCGTACCCAGATTATTCCACACACGCCCTAAATAAGCCGTGCCGGTATCGGCTAATTGCGTCGTTGAACCGAGGTTTGTTGTTAATGACTTAGTGCCTTCTAAGCTACCGGAATGAAAATTAAAGTTTGATGTAATCTGCACCGCACCGCTACCCGTTAGCGTTCCACCATCCAGATTCAGCGCATTGATGACCATATCCTTATTAATTTCTAAGCGACCTGAATTATTAAACTGACCGTTAAAACTCGCCGCGCCACTCAAGCTTACTTTTGCGTCTTTGTTAATAGTGAGCGCACTGCCCAACACGGTACTCAGTACATTCGCGTTGCCTTGCGTCATCGTCAGCGAACCCGCATTTAAGTCGATTGGCTTATTGAGTGTTGCTGTACCGGTTGGTGTCAATACTAAATCAAGCTTGCCGGTTGTCGCCTGAATGTTGGCATTAATGACGATATTGTTATCCGCAATCAATGAAAGCTTGGCATCGCCCCCCGCCGTTTTGTTAATCGCGGACGCCACAGTAATATCACCAGCTTGTGTATTTTGTCCCAACGAACCGGTTTTAATCGTAACATCCGTGCCTCGATTCAGTGCTGTCTCAATACTCAACGGCGTTAAGCGTCCTGAATCATCCGTTGTCGTCCAGTTTCCAGTGAACGGATTACCCTGCATATTCCGATCGATAATAGTGCCAATAGTGGGAGAGCTAATCGTAATATCGTTAGGATCAAGCAACCATTCGCCCGCTTTACCGTGACTTGCGGAGGCATTCACCTGAATGCCGGAGGTATCGAGTTGACGCGCTGAGGTTTCAACGAAACCACCATCACCACCCTGCGCCCCGCCTTTGGCAGATATTTTGCCGTAAGCGCGTGTGCTTTTATCCGCCCACACAATCACTTTACCGCCATGACCTTGAGTCTTTGCATCGGCATTAAGTTGGCTGTTCGCACTGATATAAACCGACTTAGCCGGATGCGTATCTGGATTTTTACCGGCTTGATCGCCGCCAATTAAAATCTGTCCACCGCCCTGTTGACCACTGACAGCTATCTGCGCTTTATTTAAAACGCCAACTTGTTCGCCCAACAGCTGAATCGTCCCACCGGCACCTGTTGTTGGCGCATTCGCACTCAAGGTACCACTGACTAAGGTTGTACCGTTTTTACTATCAACCTGAATAGTGCCGGCCTTGCCGTGGCTATTATTGGCAGACAACCGACTGTTTTCTGTCAGTGTCACGTCTTGTTGAGCGATGAGCTGAATATGACCTTGTGCATCAATATGCACACTGTCCGCATTAATCTCGCCGCTATGTGTAATGGTATTGGCAAACAGACTGACTGCGCCACCTTCGGTTAATAACTGACCCAGATTTAAAACGGTATTTGACGGAGATTGAATTTCAAAACGAATATCCGGCTCATCCAGATTGGTAATGACCAATTGCTGACCCGCCGCCAATGTAATCTGACCGCCTTTCGATTGGATAAGCCCATCATTTTTAATCGAAGGGGCAATCAGCACGATGTGTCCGTCTTTGCCTGCACGGATAATGCCTTCATTGACAATGCCACCCGCATTAGAGCCTGCCATGAAATGATAATTGCCTTTCAGAAAATCCTGATTACTTAGATTTAAGCTCGATGCTAACAAACCTTGCGTATCAGTAACAGAATCGGCACCAAAAACAATACCATTGGGATTGATTAGAAAGACTTTACCATTGGAAACTAATTGTCCCAAAATGGCACTGGGATTTTCGCCCATAATACGATTTAAAACAGCACTTTGGCTGTTTTGCTGGATAAACTGCGTTATCTCGTGATTCGCAATAGAAAAATTTTGCCATTGAATAATGGCATTGGGGCTGTTGGTAATTTGCATCACCCCCGCTTCCGGTGCGGCAATACTGACTTGACCGCTGATGACTTGCGCCCCTTCTGGATTGGCTCGTAACAGGGTTGGATAAATAATAGCTAAAATTGCCAAAGTAAGCGCATGACGGCGCGAAGTGGAGGGTGAAGCAACGAACAATCTCTCACGCTTTAATGGTAGCTGGTTGAAATTCAAGGTAAGCTCCTTTGTTAAAGGGTTTTATTGCATGACCGTATCTTAACATCAAATATCTGTAATCCAATGCACAGAAAAGCCAATTCCGCTATTCGCTCTTAAAAACGCAAGCGTGTCGTCCTGACTTAAGGTAAATTATTTTGAGAATATCAGCCGATGCTTTAAGTTATCCACCCTGACCTTAATCAACCAACCCTAGAACTTACCATGACAAAAATTTTAATTCTTTTTTACTCTCGACACGGCGCAACAGCAGATATGGCAAATCATATTGCCCGAGGCGTTGAATCCATAGCCGGTGCTGAAGCGGTATTAAGAACCGTGCCTGACGTATCGACCGTTTGTGAAAAAACAGCCGAGCGTATTCCATCATCCGGTGCCATGTATGTTAGCTTAGATGATTTACGAGATTGTCATGGCCTAGCGTTAGGCAGTCCTACGCATTTTGGCAATATGGCTGCGCCATTGAAGTATTTTTTAGATAGCACCACCGAATTATGGTTTTCCGGTGCTTTAGTTGGCAAACCGGCGGGGGTTTTTACGTCCACTAATAGTCTACACGGGGGGCAAGAAAGCACCTTATTATCGATGATGCTGCCCTTGTTACATCACGGCATGGTGTTAATGGGCTTACCTTATACAGAAACCGCTTTGCGTGAGACTCGCTCGGGTGGTACGCCCTATGGCGCTAGTCACGTACAAACCGAACTTGGCGAGCTAAGCCTAGAAGAAAAAACCTTATGCAAAGCCCTAGGGGCACGTTTGGCACAAACGGCGATACGCTTGCAATCGTGTTAACTCTTAATAAACTGTTGATTATGACTATTCGTCCTATTTTCTTGTACTACATCGCCCTAGTCGGCTTTTTTGGCCTATTTGTGTTATTGATGTTGTGGCATACGCTGTTATCACCATCGACCCACTTACCGGTTGCCCTGATATTGCTGCTAACCGTAACCCCATTACTGCTACCTATGCGTGGTTTCCTCGATCGCAAACTCAAAAGCTGCGCGTGGCTCGCCTATATCAGCCTGCTGTATTTTATTCATGGTTCTGCCGAAGCCTATATGGGCGAAGAAAACTTATTTTATGTCGGATTAGAAATTCTATTTAGCCTGATGTTGTTTTTAGGCGCCTCTTTATACATTCGTTTCGTTGGAAAAACTCGTTAATTATGGCTGAACAAGTGCCCGTTAATTTTGAATTCAGAGCGAATCAAAGCTTTGCTGATTTTTTCCCTGGTGAAAATCAAGATATTATTGAACATCTACAACAGAGTGTGCGAGGTGAAGGAGAGCAGCAAATTTTCATATGGGGCGCAAAAGGCTTAGGCAAAAGTCACTTGCTACAAGCCTGTTGTCACTATGCTTATCAGCGACAACGTCGCGCATTTTACTTCGCCTTTACTAATCGAGACTTGCCTGATCCGGCCTTACTAACGGATTTGGAGAAATTTGATACCGTTTGCCTCGACAATATTGAATTCATCGCAGGTGATCACGTTTGGGAGCTTGCACTGTTCAATTTTTTTAACCAGCATCGCGGATTAGGTCACCAATTGATTTTTTCCTCAACCCAAGCCCCACAACAATTGGCGATTCAATTATCAGACCTAAGAACCCGCATTAATTGGGGATTGGCGTTAAAAATAAAACCACTCAGTGAGGCTGACTGCATTGCCGCCTTAATCTTTAAAGCGAATCAAATGGGGTTTGAAATTTCGCCCCAAGCGGGACGATTTTTGTTCACGCATTATGCGCGTGATCTGCCCACCTTATGGGAACTATTAGCACAATTAGATCGTGCCAGCTTAGCCGCTAAACGTAAATTAACCTTACCTTTCCTTAAACAATTTCTCATACCGCTTACGCATGACTAAAGTTTTGATTATTGGCGCCGGAGCTATTGGCGCATTTTATGGTGCATTATTAGCAAAAGTTGGGGTCGACGTTGCCGTTGTCTGTCGCTCAAATTATCACCGAGTCAAAGAACGCGGCTTTACGATTCAAAGTGAGATATTTGGACAGTGGCACTTTATGCCCAGCCAAGTCGTCTCAACGGTTGAGGATTATCACGATTGCGCGGATTACGTGCTGTTATGCTGTAAAGTGTTGCCCGATATTGATCGCGTTAAACTCATTAAACCGGCTATTCATGAAAATACTGCTATTGTGTTTATTCAAAATGGGGTCGAAATTGAGCAAGAGTTGATTGAGGCTTTTCCGCAGCAACCCGTAATCAGTGGCTTAGCCTTTATCTGCGTCAATCAAACAGCCCCAAGTCATATTCATCATTTAGCTTACGGACGTTTAGTCTTAGGCGACTTACCCTATGGCATTAGCCCACACACTAAACAACTGAGCGATTACTTTAGCTTATCGGGTATCGAATGCTCAGCAAGTGCCGATATTGTCACCGAACGGTGGAAAAAATGTATCTGGAATGCGCCATTTAATCCCCTATCTGTATTATCTGGCGGCTTAACCACCGCCGACATATTACAGTCGCAAGAGCCTTTTGTGCGATTGATTATGCAAGACGTTGTAAACATTGCGAACGCGCTAGGCCATCCGGTGTCCGCGTCGCTTATTGATGCCAATATGACTAACACCCATGCCATGCCGCCATACAAAACCAGCATGTTGCTCGATTTTGAAAATCATAGGCCCATGGAAATTGAAGCCATTTTAGGCAATGCCCGCCGAGCCGCGCAGCGGGTCAATATATCAGTACCTTACCTGGATGCCTTATATGCACTCCTACAACTTAGAAGCCTATCTTAAATCGCCATTTCCATTTTTTTTGAGTTGCTAGCCTGACTTGACTTATATCAACTCTTCCTCTGTTTTTTCCATGGTAAGCTTAATGCTTGATAGTTCAATCTGTCGCTGATTGGCGTGTCCGGTATCCCAGCTGACAATAACATTGACTTTAAATGCTATTAATTTTAGCTTTTTTAAATCAATCAGCTCAGGATTAAAATTAAAGGGAGTGATGAGCAATTGCCAGTTGTACAAGTCATCTTCAGTGCCCGTAGTTTCACTTGCTTGCAGCGGAAATTCGATGCCCGCTCGCGTCATTAAGGATTCACCGATTTGTACGGCGGCGGTGTATTGTTCTGCAACGCCTGCGGTATTAACACCGCCGGAAAAGATTTTTAGCAAAATACCTAAGGATAACGAGAGGATGGAAAAAGCAATTAGGATTTCTAATAAAGAAAAGCCGTGTTGTGGATTAGAGTGCTTCATCAAATGTATCACTGAGTTCGCTGGCACCGGTTAGCCAATTGATGTCTATTTGCAGCTTGGCTTTATCTCGCTCTAATGTGACACGTCCGCCTGTTGAAGAACCATCGCCATAAAAACGGATACTGCCTTGACCTTGACCTGTTAATTCGCTTTGCGCGGTGACCACCGTTAGACTTATTTCATCGGGAATGTTAAATACTTTGTCGCGGTTACTGACGGTGTAGCTGTTATGTTCCAAATCAAAATCAACCGTGGTAGGCTCGTGATCCATTAAGGCTTGTCCGCGTGCATACCGTAAGGCAGAGACAATATCATGGGCTGCGGCTTTCATTTTTGCCGTATCATTGCCGGATGAAATATTCACTCCAATAGCAGAAAAACCTAAAATGACAATCACCAGTACCACGATGACTTCAATGAGCGTGAAGCCTTGCTGTTGAGTTTGACGGGGAAGGCGGCTTACACCGTTATTTATCGCTGCCACGTTGCAACGAAACGGCGAGTGGTTTTGCCGCTGAGGAGGTGGCAGTGATAACTTCATGATAATAGTGAATTATTCCCAATTCACTAAGTCTTGATCTTCGCCTTCGCCGCCATCTTTGGCATCGGCACCTAGAGAATACAAGTCAAATCGGCCATGTTCGCCAGGTGAAGTATAGTGATATTCTTGTTGCCAAGGATCTAAAGGGATTTTTGCTTTTTGTAGGTAAGGGCCATTCCAACGTTTGGCACTATCTGGTGATTCAATCAAGGCTTTAAGACCTTCTTCGGTCGTTGGATAACGACCTAAATCCAATTTATACATATCCAGCGTTGCGGATAAGTCTTCAATTTGTACTTTTGCGGCTTTAGTTTTTGATTCGCCCATGTGTTTCATCACTTGTGGGCCCACAATGCCCGCCAGCATGGCAATAATGCCCAAAACGACCAATAGCTCTAATAGTGTAAAGCCGACTTGTGTCTGTATTTTTAGTTGTTTCATGGTGTTTAGATTTCCTTAATATTAGTCAAAATGTAATTTTCAGTTTAGGGGTGTTGGGCCTACGCTTTTTGCTCGTTTCGGTCATTCTCATGATGTGGGTAGTCTAAAACGCCAAGTCATTGACACTTAATATAGCCAGCAAGATAGAGACAATAATACCGGCAATAATTAAGCCTAAGGTAATAATCAATGCCGGTTCTAAAAAAGCTAACATGCGCTGGATAGCGACACGTAGTTGTTTATCATAAATGGTCGCAACACGCAGGAGCATTTCTTCTAGGCGACCAGTTTCTTCGCCCATTTTAATCATTTGCATCGCCATTTTGGGAAATAGGGCTTTTTCCAGTAAGGCATCTGATAAATGCCGTCCTTGTTTGAGCTGTTCTTCAGTATCAGCAATGGCAGCAGCTACGACTAAATTATCCACCGTTTCTCGGACAATAACGAGCGCGGCAATAATGGATACACCATTACCCAATAAAGTTCCTAAGGTTCGACTGATGTTAGCGGTTTCTTTGTTGAGTAAAATTTGTCCAAATAACGGCGTTTTAAGAAAATAACCATCCCAAACTTTTTTTCTGAGCGGATCGGCGAGTTGGTATTTCATATAACTGGATGCACCAAAAAAAATGCCAAATAACGCCCACCAATAACTTTGCAACCATTCTGCCATACCCACAACTATTTGCGTTGAAATGGGCAAGGCTTTACCGGCACTTTCAAACATTTCTGTAAATTGCGGCACGACAAAAGTCAACATGACAAAGACTGAAGCTAAGGACATGACCAGCAAAATAACCGGATAAATTAAAGCCGTACTTACCGTATCTTTAAGTTCTTGTGAGCTTTCTAAATAGTCAGATAAACGAGTTAAGACCTCGCCCAAACTGCCACCCGCTTCACCGGCGCGGATCATGTTTAAATAAAATTTGGTAAAAATACCCGCTTGTAATTCCAGCGCATCGGCTAATGAAGAACCGCTTTTTACTTTTTCCAATACCTTAGCGATTAGCTTACTTAAGCGCTCATTGTCTTCGGTCAATTCCATGAGTACAAGCAATGACTTATCCAGTGGCAACCCCGATTCCAATAAGGTGGCTAACTCACCGGTAAATAAGGCGATATCTTTTTGCGAAAGCTTGGACGATTTTGCCCCCATAAAACCCAAAAAGGAGCGAGAACCCGCGCGTGCAACACGGATAGGAATATAGCCATCGGATTGCAAGGTTTGAATTAACTGCGCTTCATCGCTGGCTTCTCTAACGCCTTCTTCTGTTTCACCGGTGCTATTAACCGCTTTGTAAGTAAATAAGGGCATAATTATTCCGAGGTTACGCGCATGACTTCTTCTAGTGTCGTGACACCTTCAACCACTTTCACTAGGCCATTTTCATAGAGTGTTTGCATTCCCTCAGCAATGGCCAATTTTTGGATAGCGCCCGCTTCTTCATGCGCCATAATCAGTTTGCGAACGGGATCGGTCATCGGTAAAAATTCAATAATCGCCATACGACCTCGATAACCCATGCCGTTACAGGATGGGCAACCGACGGATTTGTATAAGGTAATATCACCTTCGGGTGCAAAGCGGCGCAGACGTAGTTCATTAATCAATTGTTCCGAAGCGATAGAGCTTTGTTTGCATACCGGACAGAGTTTTCTGACTAAGCGTTGCGCTAAGATACCGTTTACGGTTGAGGTTAATAAATATTCTTCTAATCCCATATCCAACAAACGGGTCACGCCGCCAGCCGCATCATTGGTATGCAAGGTGGATAACACTAAGTGACCCGTCAAGGCGGATTGCACCGCGATACGAGCCGTCTCAAGATCACGCATTTCCCCAATCATGATGACATCGGGGTCTTGCCGTACAATCGAGCGTAACGCCGAAGCGAAAGTTAAGCCAATTTGCGGTTTAGCTTGAATTTGATTTATCCCTTCCATTTGATACTCAACCGGATCTTCTACGGTGATAATTTTGCGGGCGGAAGTATTTAATTGTTTTAAAGCGGCGTACATGGTGGTGGATTTTCCACTACCGGTAGGGCCGGTAATCAGGATAATGCCATGTGGCAAGGCGAGCACATCGATAAAGCGTTGCAAATGCACACCCGAAAAGCCGAGGGCGGTAAAATCTAATACGGTATTTTCTTTGTCCAGCAAACGGATGACCACGCTCTCTCCGTACATCGTTGGAATACTGGAAACCCGCAAGTCCAACTCTTTGCCCAACATTTGTACTTTGATACGTCCATCTTGCGGTAAACGACGTTCGGCAATATTGAGTTTCGCCATAATTTTTATGCGCGAAATCACAGCGGCTGTGGATTTAACCGGCGGCGCGTCAATTTCTTGAAGAACACCATCAACCCGCAAGCGCACTTTCAAGCTTTGCTCAAAGGGTTCAATGTGAATATCGGAGGCTTTGGTTTCAATCGCTCGCTGCATAATCAGATTGACCATTTTGATAACCGGCGCTTCGCTGGCAAGATCTTTAAGATGCTCTAAATCTTCTTCGCCGACATCATCGACCGCTAAGTCATCAACAATTTTGTCCATTTGTGAGCGACCTTCACCGTATTGCATTTCCAAAGCGGTATCAATTTCAGACAACAAGCCCACCTTAGGAATAATCGCTTTGCCAGTGGCTAAGTGCAAAGCATCAATGACAAACCGGTCGGCTGGATCCATCATGGCGGTTGTGATGCCTTGTTCATCTTGATGAAGTCCAATGACATGATAGTGTTTGAGAAAACGCAACGACACGGATTCCGGCAATTGTTTTTCTAGCGGATATTCAGGGGCGCTTATTTTTTCAAAATCTCCAGTGGCGACAAACGCATCAGCGACATCCAGCTCGGAGCAAAGACCTAATTTAACCAGCAATTGCGGCAGACTTTCAGTCACCGAGCCTTTTCTAACACGGTCAACTTTTTTTAATTCTGAAGCGGAGAGCTTGCCTTTTTCTTGTAAAGCTTGCAGCAATGATTCGTAGGCCATGAGTATTGTAGAAGGGTTTTACACTGAGCGAGAGATTATAAGCATAAACGATATTATCACAACTGTAATCAGGCAATGCGGCTACCCACTTAGCACGGGACAGCGTGAATAGGCCATGATGTATGGAGGGCAAGCTCTCCTCATTTACGTTGCAATGGCTATGCAACGCCGATTCTGAGCGGGCTTGATAATCGGTTCGTCCAGTGCACAACTAAATCACCACAAAATCCGCCGCCGTAATGCCCAACTTAATTCCCAATAAAGCAATTTGCACACCAAAGCCCACACCGCTGCCATCGGCATCATAAGTCACCGCGCCGGTGCTTGGATTGTAGATAATATAATCATTGCTATCCAACGCGGTGCTACCTTTCACAAACTGACTCGCCTCTAATACACCGCTACTGAGGTGAGTAAAAATTTGCTTGTCTAATTTAATCGTATCATCTATCACTTTAAAATCGGCAATACTATCGGGCAAGCTATTGATTTCCATGTTAAAGAAAAACACATCACGACCGATGCCGCCGCTCAACGAATCTTTGCCCAAACCACCTTGCAAAACGTCATTGCCCGTGCCGCCGATTAACACATCCTCACCTAAACCACCGACCAACACATCATTACCCACTGCACCGTTCAGAATATTACTGCCATCGTTACCGGTTAAAAGGTTATTACTGGCATTACCCAACAAACTATTAGCGGTCATGCCTTGTGTCATCGTACCCTGCTCAATGCCGGAAGGCAGCGTATAACTGGACAACTGATACGGCATAATCACGGTGTCGATGTCCGTTTTTAAGCCCTTATCATTAATCACATCTACTTTGCCATAGCCCAAATAATAGGTATCGTTACCGGCACCGCCCATTAACACATCGGCTGCTAAATCATCATCACCGCCGTTTAATACATCATTGCCGGTACCACCTTCCAAGGTATCAACTCCAGAACCGCCAAACAGCGTGTCATTGCCACTGTCACCATACAAATGATCTTGATCGTTTTCACCGTACAACTCATCATCCCCGATGCCACCGGATAAATCATCTTGCAAATTCTGGCCGTACAGCGTGTCATTGCCATCTAAACCCTTCAACACATCATTCACCGGCTTTGTGCCAGTCGTGTCAAACAAGCCGGTTGTGTTATCAATCGCCGTATAATCCACAATCGCATCACCATAGATTTTTAACGGCATATCTCGCGCCACACCCGCAGGAATACGACCCTCATTTTTAGTGGTCACATCGTCAAGGTTTGTCATTTGAATAGGCGCAATGGCTAATTGGCGATAATTAACATCGGTACTTTCAATCGCTGCCGACACCACAAAGGTTTGACTACCGTCATACACATAATCATTCTGCCCAATAGCAATAACGGCTTGTGGCGTAAACCAATTGCCGGCAGTAAAACTTAACACCGGATGCAACAAAACCCCTTCGCTGGTATCGCTGCTAGTAAAGCTAATCGTGACATCGCGTGTCGGTGCCGCCGTTAATTTAATGCTAATGCCCGCCGTATCGCCGCTTTCGTTGGTTATCGTATCGTCTTTATTCAGTATAAATCCGGCGGATAAGGGAGCAACCGCCGCACTGCTGATATGACTCGCGCTTTCAAGTGTACCAAAGCCATCGGTATAACGCGCCGTAACGGTCAGGGCACTGCCAATATCCGTCACTTGTGGCGTGTACTGGCTACCCGTTCCCAACACCGTTGCGCCACGACTCCAGGTATAACTGATTGCGCCCAAACCATCTAAATCCGCCAGTGTATTTGAAGCCGTGAGTGCTTGCCACAAACGCGGCGAGTCAGTGCTCAAATTGACCGTACCCGTAGGCGAGTCATTCACATTAGCCACAGCCAGCGTGGTGGGGCTAGTGACAGTTTCCACGGTATTGAAACCATCGGTATAACGCGCCATCACAGTCAGCGTTTTATTGACATCCACTTGGCTTAATGTGTACTGCGCCCCCGTGCCAATCGTGCGCCCATCGGATTGCCACTGATAACTGACCTCTCCCAAACCATCACTATCGCTTAAGGTATGACTGACAGATAACACCCCATCTTGTTTCAGCTCACCGGCAATACTTACTGTGCCGGTGGGTACATCATTTGTATTGGCAACAGCAGTAGTTGCCGCACTGGACACGGTTTCGACCTGACCGAAACTGTCCGTGTAACTGGCGATTACACGGAGTGATTGCCCCACCGTGGCTTGCGTTGGTGTAAAGCTTGCGCCAATCGCGCCAGTAATCGGCGTGTCATTGGCTAACCATTGATAACTGAGCGTTCCTAAACCATCGACATCCGCCAGTGTATTCGTTGCGGATAAGCTCACCGCTTGTTTCGCCGCACCGCTTATCGTGACCGTACCCGTAGGTTGATCATTGACATTGGCAACCGCCACCGTGGCTTCACTCGAAACGCTTTCTACGGCATTCAATCCATCGGTATAGCGAGCCGTGACGCTGATGATTTTACCCACATCCGCTTGTGTCAGTGTGTAAGTCGCTTGGCTGGCATTAGGCAAGCTGAGGTTATTGCTGAACCATTGATAGCTGATTGCGCCCAAGCCATCTACATCTGCCAGCGTGTTACTGGCAAACAAGATTTGTCTTTGAGTCGCTGTACCTGAAATCGTGACAAAACCAGTGGGTAAGTCGTTGACATTTCTGATGATAACACCTGCACTTGTCACACTTTCGAGGTTACCCAAACCATCGGAATAACTGGCAGTTACGCTTATGGTTTCACCAACATTCGTTTGGGTTAAACTGTATGAGCTTAAAGTAGCGTTAGAAATAGCAAGACCGTTACTGAACCATTGGTAATTTATAGCACTCAACCCATCAGCATCGGCAAGTGTATTGCTCGCCACTAAGATTTGATATTGCTGAGCCGTGCCGGAGATAGATACATCGCCAGTGGGTTGTGCATTAAAATCCCAAGCAATTAGTTCCTGTCTGTAACCAGGATGCCCCCAAGTTACGGTTGATCCATCATTTTTTAGAGCTATTCCTGATCCATAATCAAATGCTACATCCACAATACCAGATGCCAAACTACCTGATGGCGCGAACTCATTGTCATAAAAAAGACCAGAACCTGTTGCATATCCCCAAATAAGCAATTCTCCTTTATCTCAATACTTCGGACAGTTTTAAGCAGCTATAGCCCCGAAGTTACAAAGCTCCTCGTAAAGCGGAGATGATTTAATCAAACTCAAGTCCAATGCAAAGCTTGAAGAAATGCGTTCAATCATTAACCTATTGAAAAACCTATG
>CAJAVP010000067.1 GCA_903945375.1 uncultured Methylococcaceae bacterium
CAATGCGACCGTGACCGGATCGAACGCGATAAGCAACAGGCAACCGCCCAACAGCAAACCGCCCAAAAAGCCGCCTATATCTGGCAACACGCCAAACCGATCCATGACCAGCACGATCACCAATACCTAATCAAAAAAGGCGTACAGCCACATGGCGCACGTCTGTACAAAGGTGCGTTAGTGATCCCATTGTTTGATCAGAACAGTCAACTAACCAACCTGCAATTAATCCAAGCAGACGGCACAAAACGTTTCTTATCCGGTGGCAAGAAAAAATCCTGTTATTGGACAATAGGTGAACCCACGCCGAGAATCTTGATCGCTGAAGGTTTTGCAACGGCAGCTAGTCTGTTTGAAGAGTCACATTCTATGGCGGTCATCGCCTTTGATTGTGGCAACCTCACCGAAGCATCCAAAACCGTTAAAGCAAAACATCCTAACGCTGAAATTATCATTTGTGGCGATAACGACCTTAACGGAGTTGGTCAAAAAGCCGCCCGTGATGCCGCTCTAGCCATTGGTGGTAAATATCTGATACCTGAGATCGCTGGCATGGATTGGAATGATGTATTAGGAGGTCATTATGCTTAATTTAGATGACGCCATTACTCCAAAAGACGATTTAACCCCAAAATCCTATAAGAACATGCCGCCCATCAACTTAGAAGCTACTTACCAGAATATAAGCATTTTTGATGATGACGGGAAGAAAAAAAGCCAATCTACACTTTTAATCGAGATTGGACAGAAACACCCGTTATTTCATTGTCAAAACCGTGACGGTTATACTGTTATTGGTTCAAATAATGCCGTCATGCCGTTAAAGTCACTGGACTTCAAAGACCACCTTAGTCACGAGTTTTTCAAATTGACAGGCAAAGGATGTAATCGAACGTCAATTGCAGATTCCTTATCTACACTTGAATCAATCGCGAAATTCAACAACGAAATGCAGACTGTTTTTATGCGAACGGCGCAAGTTGACGACAGCATTATTATTGACCTTGGGTGTAATGACCGTCATGTCATCCAAGTGACGGCTAACAGTTGGAGAGTTATCAACAAACCACCTATTAAATTTGTGAGAAGACGCGGCGCAGAGGCGTTACCCGTGCCAGCTTATGAGGGCAATCTGGATTTATTAAAAAAGTACATCAATGTCGATCCACTGCAATTGCCATTAGTTCATGGATGGTTGCTTTGCGCTTTAGGCAGCATAAAGCCTTACCCGATTCTGATTCTACAAGGCGAACAAGGCACGGGTAAATCAACGACATCCAGAGTCTTGCGGTCATTGGTTGATCCGTCTACCGTACCGCTAAGATCACCCCCTAAAGATCCTAGAGATTTACTGGTATCCGCTGGTAATAATCATGTGGTTATTCTCGACAACTTATCAGGACTATCCAACGAATTAAGCGATTGCCTTTGTAGATTATCAACCGGCGGTGGGTTTGACGTTAGGGCATTGTTTACCGATACCGAACAAGTTTTAATAGACATTCAAAAACCGGTACTGATTAATGGCATTGATGACATTGCCACACGACCCGACTTAGCCGAAAGATCGTTAATTATCAATTTGCCGGTCATTGAAGGTGGACAGCGCAAAGGTGAACGTGAATTTTGGCAAGCGTTTGATCAGGATAAACCGGCTATTTTTGCAGGTTTGCTCGACTTATTAGTTAATGGATTAAAGACCCGTGACAGCGTTGTTTTGCCAGTTAAGCCCCGCATGGCGGACGTAGCGGTTTGGGTAACAGCCTGTTTAGGCAATCATGATTTTTTAGCAGCTCACAGCAAAAACCAAGATGATGCCAACGAACTTGGATTAGAAGCCAGTCCAGTTGGATCAGCGATTATGACGCTTATGACGGATAGAACTAAATGGTTAGGTACACCGACCGAATTATTATTGGCTTTAGCTAACATTGCAGGCGAGTCGCAAACCAGATCAAAAGCGTGGGTACAATCGCCTAAAGGGTTAAGTAATGCCCTAAAAAGGTTGATGCCGAATTTTAGACGCGCCGGATTAACCATTATTGATAGTCGAAATATGACTACAAGGCTATATGAAATTAGTAAGGTGGATTTTTATCCGTCATATCCGTCATATCCGTCATGTAAAACAGACAAACCCAGTAATGACGCGGGTTCTGTAAAAAATTCCATGACGGATAGACCCGATTCCATGACGGATAGACCCGATTCCATGACGGATAGACATGATTCCATGACGGATAGACATGATTCCATGACGGATAGCATGACGGATATGACGGATAGACATGATTCCATGACGGATAGCATTATCCGCAAACCCAGTAACGGCGCGGGTTATGACGGTTATGACGGTTATGACACTTACAAACCCACCTTGCTAGAAAATAATGATGACGTGGAGATTTTTTAATGAAAACACTGCACAAAATCGAAAACCAAGGCTTTCAAGTAAATCTTATTGGTGATTGTCTTGAGGTCAAACCAGCCCAGAAATTAACTCAGCCACAGCGTGACTTCCTGCGCCACCACAAAGCCAAAATAATTACCGAGTTAAAAGATCGTATTGCCATATCAAAATGGCTGGATTCTATTGAAGCCAGTCAACAGGATCGGCTTGAAGTCTTTCAGCAATGCGCCACCAACGAAAGCGACTTGCAATATTTTTTGTGGCGAAGTTTGGAGGCTGGATTATGAAAGCCTTGTTACAAAACCAAAACTCAAGAGGAAATCGTTATGACAATTATTAACCAAGAACTGCAAAACCTAATTCCAGCGTTATCAGAATCAGAGCGGGCATGTCTTGAAGCAAACCTAATTGCAGATGGATGCCGTGAACCTTTGGTGTTATGGCAGGGAACATTAATAGATGGTCACAACCGTTTAGAAATATGCACCCGCTTAAACATTCCATTTGAAACAACCCAAATGGAATTTGAGGATATTAACGCGGTTAAGTTGTGGATGATCAAAAACCAAAATGGACGACGTAACCTAAGCGATTGGTGGAGGTTTCAACTGGCTTTGATTGAAAAGCAAATATTGCTTGAACTTGGAAAAAATAAAATTAGCGAGGCGGTTACAAAAGCTAATTCTGATAATCCAAAAAAATCTAAACTAGATTCAACTTTGTCAATAAATGACAAACTTGAAAAATCCATCCCCCACAATACCCGCGAAGCCATAGCAGAGTCGCTTGGATGGTCGACAGGCAAAGTCGCTCAGGCTGATAAGGTTTTTAAATCAGCGACCCCCGAAATGAAAGCTCTATTACTTGCTGGAGAGGCGAGCATTAACGAATGCTACACGGCGATAAAAAATGGTGGCGTATTAGTGGCAAAAGGCAACGCAGATATTGAATGGTATACGCCTAAAAAATATATTGAGTCAGCTCGGCTGGTATTGGGATATTTTGACTTAGACCCTGCGAGTAACCCCCACGCTCAACAAACAATTATGGCGAAAAACTATCATACGGTTAGTGATGATGGCTTAACAAAACCTTGGAGTGGTAAAGTTTGGTTAAATCCCCCGTTCACCGCCAGAGTTATCAATAAATTTATTGACAAAATAGTAACTCATTACCTGTCAGGCGAGATTGTTGAGGCGATTGTCTTAACCAATAACGCCAGTGATACGAGCTGGTTTCAAAGTGCAGCGAAAACAGCTCAGGCGGTATGTTTTACCGCGCACCGGATCAGTTTTTATAAGGGCAATGGTCAAAATTCAAATCCAACTAATGGGCAATCGTTTTTCTATTTTGGCGAAAATGTCGATGCTTTTGTTAATGAATTTCAAAAATATGGCGCGGTCATGTCACTTAGACTAGGGAGCGGTTAAGCCACACCAAGCCCAAATAGCCGCCCAACAATCCGGCTTAGTCGACAAGGAAACTTACCGGCAAGCCAAGGCAATAATCAGTACACGCAAAAAGAACTTACGCAAGAACTTACGCAAGATTTTGCGTAAGTTAAAGGCAAAGAATCAGCCCAAATAGCCGCCCAACAATCCGGTTTAGTCGAGTAGCTACCAACTGGACGTAAAACCCCCGTTGGGGGGAATTACTCTTTAAGCAGCAATTGCCCCATGGCGAGTTTGGTGATTGGTTAAAGGTGAATTGTCGGGTTAGCCAGAATCATGCAAACAAATATATGAAGCTGGCTAAAGAAAAGCCTGAGTTTTTAAATTACTCTTCAAAGAGTAATTTGGATTTCACAACAGCCTACGCCCTACTATCCGCCCCCGACGAAGTTAAGCAAGAAGTCCAAGCCAAACAGCAATTGCCACATGGCGAGTTTGGTGATTGGTTGAAGGCGAATTGTCGGGTTACACAAAGACAAGCGCAAAAGTATATGAAATTGGCAATTGATATGCCTGAATTACTTAATTCAAATACGAAGTTTACTTCGCATTTAAAAATAGAAGCAGCCTACGCCCTACTATCCGCACCAGACGAGGTTAAGCAAGAAGTCCAAGCCAAGCAGCAATTGCCACATGGCGAGTTTGGAGAATGGTTGAAGGTGAATTGTCGGGTTAAGCAGCGCCAAGCTAATGACTATATGAAGTTGGCGGTTGATATGCCCGAATTGCTTGATTCAAATTCGCGGCACGCCGCTAATTTAAGTGTTCGCGCCGCCTACGCCCTACTATCCGCACCAGACGAGGTTAAGCAAGAAGTCCAAGCCAAGCAGCTACGATGCTTAACGTGCAAGTCATTGAAATCAGGGATTATACAGCTTTCACAAAATGTGATTACTGAAGAAAACAATGGCTTAGGCTTAAAACATCTTAACCAAAGCAGCCACAACCCCGACCGATACCGCCATTAGCGTTCCTAGTTTGATAATTAAGCGTTGCTCAAGCTGGATCATATCTCGCCTAAGGTCGTCTATATCTCGCTTGGTGGCTAATTCAGCCTCGCCTTGAGCATCCTTGAAAGCCTCAGAAAATGCCTCAGCCTGCAATTCTGGAACACCGGCAGCCTTTAGAGTTCTAACAAATTTTAAGGTATCAAATGTAATAGTGGTCATCGTATGCAATCCTGATTAAATGCGAGTAATGGCTAACATAGGGACATTATGGCGGACTGTCAAGCACACCCCAAGACTGGCTAACCTATCAGACAATCAATCTTATCCGGCAGTCATATTGTTTTATTATCCGACAGTCGTATAATATCCTGTACGACAGTCATATAAACAAACTATCCGATAGGTGATACGATGCAATTCAAACGTGCAGGTAACAAAATTCAATGCCTTATTTACGACGGTTATAACCCAGTAAAAAAGCGATCAAAACAACGGCTTATCGCTTCACCATCCATTTATGGTGATGACATACCAGAGGCATTAAACGAGTTGCTAACAGAGGACGATTTAGCCAAACTGAAGGGTATCCGAGAATCTTACAGACTATCGGACAATTATGTTATACGACAGTCAGATAATAAAAACTTGTATGTCAGTCAGATAATACAATTAGCCGATAGTATTGCCAATGGTGCAGTTATCTTTGAGGAAGATGAAAGAGTCGCTATTCTGGAGGTTATTGATCGGCTAAAGGCAATCTTGCAACCGGTGGCAGGTAACAAACTTTTTACCGTTGACGATGCCGCCGCCGCTTTGGGTGTAACTATCAGATCACGTATTCTGGAGCGTGAAAAATCAGCGGCAAAAAAAACATTAAAATTTCATGGTGACCGATTGACGCCAGATCAGAAATCAAAGGTCTATCAGTGGATTATAGAAAAATCTAGGACGTTATGAAGACCAGCAAACCTAGCCTACCAACAGATTCCCAAGCACTAAAAGCGTGGCGGCTAAGTTGGCTAATATGCCGTTAAATGATTCTGTTTTAAACAGAGGGAAAGCAGTATGAAATATCAAAAAGGTCAATCTGGCAATCCCAGAGGAAGACCTCGCAAAACTACAACACTGGCAGCGTTTAGATCAAGCGTTGCCAATGCTGTACCTGAGATTATAAAGACGTTGATTGAGTTAGCTAAAGCGGGTGATGTCGCA
>CAJAVP010000068.1 GCA_903945375.1 uncultured Methylococcaceae bacterium
CATAGGTTTTTCAATAGGTTAATGATTGAACGCATTTCTTCAAGCTTTGCATTGGACTTGAGTTTGATTAAATCATCTCCGCTTTACGAGGAGCTTTGTAACTTCGGGGCTATAGCTGCTTAAAACTGTCCGAAGTATTGAATCTAAAATCACCCCCATTATTTTGATCATCGACGACTCGACAATAATCCTGCATACGCTATATGAACTGTTACGACCCAAATATCGGGTATTAGCGGCAACTTCGGGTGAGGATGGTTTGCTGGTCGCTAATCAGATTCCTCCGCCGGACTTAATTATCCTGGATGTAATGATGCCCAGCCTAAACGGTTACGAAACGCTCATCCGATTGCAAAATAACTCAGCAACCCAGAATATTCCGGTCATTTTTCTGACCGGCTTAGCCGATACGGAGAATGAAGAACATGGCCTGCAACTGGGTGCGATAGATTTTATTACCAAACCGTTCGCGCCATCTGTAGTGCTGGCCAGAGTCCGGACGCATCTGGAAGCTAAACAGGCACGCGACTGGATTAAAAACAAAAATGCGTTACTCGAAGCCGAAGTGACTCGTCGGATGACAGAAAACAATCTAACCCAACGCGTTAGTATAAGAGCGCTGGCGCATCTGGCAGAATTACGCGATCCAGAAACCGGCAATCATATTTTACGTACTCAGAGCTACGTGCAAAGACTGGCCAATGGACTTAAGCAGCATCCTCGCTTTACAGAGACCCTGACTAATCAATACATCGAGTTATTAACGCTGTCCGCACCGCTGCATGACATTGGTAAAGTGGGTATCCCCGATCATATTTTGTTCAAACCCTGTGCGCTCACGCCTGACGAATGGATTATCATGAAAACCCATGCCCAATTGGGCAGCGAGGCTATAGAGTTGGCCGAGAGAGATATCGACGAACCGTTGATGTTTTTATCGATAGCAAAAGAAATTGCCCACTGGCATCATGAAAAATGGGATGGTAGCGGCTATCCAGATGGTCTGGTAGGCAATGAAATCCCAGTGTCTTCACGATTAATGGCTGTCGCCGATGTGTTTGATGCACTGATATCCAAGCGCATTTACAAGTCAGAGATGACCATAAACGAAGCTCGAGACATTATCATCAGCGGGCGCGGCAAACATTTTGATCCCGATGTCGTTGATGTTTTTCTTGATGGCCTGAATGATTTCGTCGCTATCGCCGAACGCTATCGACATGCGACATAAGAAGCGTCTCGTCCTCACTACCATTAAATGACCTGATTAGCCTGATACTTCAGCTAATGCCTTCCGGTAAACATATGGCGGGGCGGGATTTAGGCGGCATGGAATCAACGGTTTCGCTACGGTGCAGAGCGACGGGTTAAGCCCTATGAACTCTATTTAACAACTTGGACATCGCGTGTAAACTACACATTTATTCACACACGAGCCAGATAAGGTATGACTTATATTTATCTTCAGCTGTTACTGCTATCTATCATACTGCTTATGCTCAAAAATGCTTACACCGAGCGAAGAAAAACCGGTGAACAGCTCAGCAAGAAAAAACATCTCATCGAGAAACTATCCGACGACCTCAAACTACGCGAAGCACTTTTGGAGCAAAATGAATTTCGCTGGAAATTTGCCATTGAGGGTACTGGCGACGGGCTTTGGGATTGGAATTTGCTTGATAACACAGTATTTTTCTCCCGCTGTTGGAAAGAAATGCTTGGCTATACCGAAGACGAAATCGGCAATGGACTGGAAGAATGGGAAAGCCGCATCCACCCAGAAGAAAAGCCAGCCGTTATGGCAGCTGTTCAAGACTATCTCGATGGCAAGACATCGATTTACGCGAACGAACATCGGGTTCGTTGCAAAGATGGTCGTTATAAATGGATACTTGACCGGGGCATGGTGGTGAGTCGCAATGCCGAGGGCAAGCCATTGCGTATGATCGGTACCCACAAAGACATTACTTCACGAATGACAGCGGAGCAAAATCTGCGTGACAGCGAGACGCGCTTTCGTGCAATTATCGATGCCTCTCCAGTACCGTTTGCATTGAATGACGACCAGCAAAACATCACTTACCTTAACACCTCGTTTGTAAAAACTTTTGGTTATAAGCAGGACGATATTTCCACGCTGGCTGAGTGGTGGCCCAAGGCTTACCCTGATCCGTCCTATCGCCAGTCGGTAGCGAAAATCTGGCAGCACCATGTGGAAAAAGCCAAACTGGAAAATAAAACCATAGAACCTTTTGAAGTTAATATCCAATGCAAGGATGGCCGCGTCAAGACCGTGCTGGTATCTGCCGCGCCGATTGGTTTATCGTTTGAAGAGCTGCATTTAGTTACTTTTTATGACATCACCGAACGTAAACGAGCTGAAAATAGCGTCGTCGAACATGAACGTATGCTGGCAGATTCCCAGACTATTGCTCATGTCGGGAGTTGGACAGTAGATATAGCTATGGGAACAATTGTCTGGAGTGACGAAACTTACCGGCTTTATGGCCAGCCGTTAACAGCCCAAACGCCTTCCCTCGATCAATTTTATGACCTGATACACCCCGATGATCGTGACAGCATGCGTGAGTGGACTGAAGCCTGTCTGTCGGGCAAACAACCCGCTGGCATAGAATTTCGAACGCAACCCATTGAAGGCGTCAGTCGCTGGTTGTATGGCAGTGGTAGTCTTGAAACGAATTCAAACGGTGACCCCATACGCTTAACCGGTATCGCCCAAGACATTTCTGAGCGAAAAAATAATGAAGAGTCCTTAAAGATTAGTGCAATTCGCCAGAAAATAGCATTAGAGTCAGCACAAATAGGTGTTTACGAATGGATACCCGCTACGAATGATTTGATCTGGGATAATCGTGTCTATGAATTATGGGGCGTAACGCCAGGTTCTCCGCTTAACTATGAAACCTTTTTTAAAGGGGTACATCCTTTAGACCGGGCAAAGCTCCAGGAACAAGTCATCGCATTATTTAAGCCGGAAAACGGTGGTCAACACAATAGTGAATACCGTGTGATTGGTCTTGAGACCGGAATTGAGCGTTACGTACAAGCGACCGGCCAAATGTTCTTCAATCACGGACAGGCAGAGCGCTTTATTGGTACGGTTAGGGATATTAGTGAGCGTAAACGGATGGAAATGGCGCTTCTTGCCAGTGAAACAGAATTTCGCTTGCTAACCGAAGCGATGCCTCAGATTGTTTGGGCGACTCGTAGCGATGGCTGGAACATTTATTTTAATCAACAATGGGTGGATTACACCGGGCTAACTCTTGAAGAAAGCTATGGATTTAATTGGATCAAGCCGGTTCATCCTGATGATCAAAATCTTGCCTTAGAAGCATGGCAGAATGCTTTAAATAACAGAAGTACATATGAATTTGAATGCCGCTTACGTCGAGCTAATGGAATCTATCGCTGGTGGTTGCTTCGTGGTATACCAGTAGTTGATAAGTCTGGCGATATTTACAAATGGATTGTGACGTGTACTGATATCCATCAAATCAAAGAAACGCAGCAAGCCTTGCAGGAGAGCGAAGCCTTTAGTCGTTCAGTCATTGACTCTGTCAGCGCTGAAATCGCCGTACTGAATCATAATGGGATAATTACGGCGGTCAATCAAGCCTGGCAAGACTTTGCGCTGGAAAATAGTAACGTCGCCGGCAAACAAACACAGAATACAGGTATAGGCTGTAATTATCTGGCGATGTGTCAGACCGATTTAGATGTTACAGAGGACGACTCTGTATTGCATGCTCTTAATGGTATTCGGGCAGTGCTGGACGGCAAATTAGCTCGCTTCAGTCTTGAATATCCTTGCCATTCGCTTGAGCAACAGCGTTGGTTCAATCTTAATGTTACGCCGCTGGACTCGGCTGCTGGTGGTGTGGTGGTCTCGCATATCGATATTACCGAACGTAAAAAGACCGAAATAGAGCTGATAGACAGCCGGACATTGCTAAATGACATTATTGACAGTACGCCTTCCAATATTTTTGCTTTTGACCGGAATGGTCGTTTTACGCTTTTAAATACGGCAATGGCCGAATTTTTTGGGCTGGCTAAAGCGGCTCTCTTGGGCAAAAACCTACACGAAGTTTTCCCTGAGAGTCTTGCGGATGAGCTCCAGAAAACCAACAACCGGATAATGACCACAGGCGAATCGGTATTCATAGAAGAGGTCGTCATAAGTAAACATAGCGACAAGCCACGCGTCGTAATAACCTCAAAATTCCCCCTGCTGGATGCACAAGGCAATATTAAGGGCGTGGGCGGCGTAGCCACCGACATTACCGAGCGTAAGGCTGCCGAGGATCAACTACGCAAGCTGTCGTTGGCGGTAGAGCAAAGTCAGGAGAATATTATCATCACCAACACCGAAGGCATCATCGAATACGTGAATGAGGCCTTTGTTCTGTCGACCGGCTATACGCGCGAAGAAGTGTTAGGTAAGGATCCGCGTATTCTGCACTCCAGTAAAAATCAAACCGAAACTTATCTTGAGCTTTGGAGCACCCTAACTCAGGGAAAATCATGGAAAGGCGAATTTTATAATCGCAGCAAAGATGGCAGGGAATATATTGATTTTGCAATCGTCACCCCTTTACATCAGCCTGATGGTCAAATTACTCATTATGTCTCGGTGCAGGAAGATATCACCGAAAAGAAACGCTTCGCTAATGAACTGGAGCAGTATCGACATCATCTGGAAGAGCTGGTAGATATCCGCACGACTGAACTAATCGCCGCACGTCAACAGGCCGAGTCGGCCAACAAGGCTAAAAGTACCTTTCTGACCAATATGAGTCATGAGATTCGCACGCCAATGAATGCCATCATCGGCTTGAATTATTTACTGCGACGGTCAGGTGTTACACCAGAACAGGCAGAACGGCTGGATAAAATCGATAACGCTGGACGGCATCTTTTATCGATTATCAACGACATTTTAGACTTATCCAAAATTGATGCGGGCAAACTGCAACTGGAAAGTATTGATTTTCACCTCTCGTCCATTCTCGATAATGTCGCCTCAATCATCAGTCAAGCGGCAACTGACAAAGGACTTCAAATCAAAGTCGATCCCGATTCCGTTCCTTTATGGCTGCACGGCGATCCGATGCGCTTACGCCAGGCGTTGCTTAACTATGCTGGCAATGCGATTAAATTTACCGAACAGGGCAGCATTGAGGTGCGTGCCGAGCTGCTGGAAGATTGCGGCGATGACTTGCTAGTGCGCTTTGAAGTTACCGATACCGGTATTGGTATTTCAGCGGCGCAGTCTGCAATTTTATTTCATGCCTTTGAGCAGGCCGATACCTCTGTTACGCGAGTCTTTGGTGGCACCGGTCTGGGGCTAACGATTACCCGGTGTTTGGCACAGTTAATGGGTGGCGATGTAGGTGTTGAAAGTGTTCCGGGAGCGGGTAGTACGTTTTGGTTTACCGCCCGATTAAAACGAGGATATGGCAATATGCCCACCGTGATGTCCCAAAAAAAGACGGATGTCGAAAACCTGCTGTACCGCCACCATGTCAGTGCGAAAATATTATTGGTGGAAGACAATGCGATCAACAGGGAAGTAGCTTCAGACCTTCTTTACGCTATAGGTCTTGAGGTCGATACGGCAAACGATGGACTGGAAGCCTTGGAGAAAGCGCAATCCCGAACCTATGACCTGATTCTGATGGATATTCAGATGCCCAGAATGGGTGGCCTAGACGCCACCCGCGCGATACGTCAACTGGCGGGTTGGGAGACTAAGCCTATCATAGCGATGACCGCTAATGCGTTTACTGAAGATCGCCGTAGTTGCAAAGATGCGGGCATGGATGACTTTGTGGCCAAACCAGTCGAACCAGCGTTTTTGTATGCCGTACTTCTGAAGTGGTTGTCGGGGGAATCTAGCAAAAGATCGAACAAAATACTTGGCAAGCCAGATCGTATACCTGGAACTGAAACCAGAGTAGAGGCGGAGCCCCAAAAAGCTGAAACTTTAGCGACCATGGAGCGCCTGTCCATGCTGACAGGATTGGACATAACGCGTGGTCTAGCTGTACTGCCCGGTAATACCGAAAAGTATCTGAATCTGTTACATCGTTTTGTTGAAACTAGCCTCGATGAAATGGAGCAGTTAGAAACAAGTTACGCCGAGGGTGATTGGGTCACAGCTCAGCGTATGGCGCATAACCTCAAAGGCTCGGCTAGTTTGCTGGGGGCACATCTCTTAGCGACTATAGGGGGACGCTTGGAAAACAAGTTATGCACAAGTGGACTAGAAGATAAACCCTGTGAAGCTATTCACGCTGAAATGGAACTTATCAACCATGAAATTATT
The DNA here is from genome assembly GCA_903945375.1 of uncultured Methylococcaceae bacterium. GTDB lineage: Bacteria > Pseudomonadota > Gammaproteobacteria > Methylococcales > Methylomonadaceae > Methylovulum. The sequence goes on from CAJAVP010000068.1 coordinate 6,353, forward strand.
ACCCTAGCTGCCGCATTGCCGCCCTTGTCCGTCGCTCAGCCAACCGAGGTCGGTACTCCTACAGCACTTAAAATAGTGCTAAACGAACTCGACGGGTTGTTGGCAGAGAGCGACACCGCCGCCATTGCTTTATTCGAGAAGCATTCCGCTACCTTACTGGCATCTACTGGCTTAGCCTGTGAACAACTTGAAAAACAGCTTAAAGCATTTGATTTTAATGCGGCGCGTGAAACCTTGCGCGTAATGTCTCATTAGTCAAGTTGGTAGCCACTTATGAGTTGAATCCATGTTTTTGAAGTTAAGTTTTCTCTATTTTTAAAAAACTGTGCGAACTATTGATTGCCGGATTTAGGTATAATTGTTTTCAAACTTGGTATTGACTGAATAATTCGCTTACCTATAACCCTAAACCTATCTTAAAGAATTACTTATGGCCTTATACTGTGGAATCGTTGGATTACCCAATGTTGGAAAATCAACGCTATTTAACGCCTTGACTCGTGCGAAAATCGCCGCCGAAAATTACCCTTTCTGTACGATTGACCCCAATGTTGGCGTCGTGCCTGTCCCTGATAATCGAATGGAAAAACTGGCAGAAATTGTTAAACCAGAACGCATATTGCCAACCACGATAGAGTTTGTTGATATTGCTGGATTGGTTGCAGGCGCATCAAAGGGCGAGGGCTTAGGGAATAAGTTTTTGGCTAACATTCGCGAGACTGATGCGATTGCTCATGTTGTGCGTTGTTTTCAAGATGACAATGTTGTTCATGTTGCGGGCAAAATCGATCCCGTATCAGATATTGAAGTCATTCATACTGAACTGGCATTAGCGGATATGGCCTCTGTTGAGAAAGCCTTGTTGCGAGTCAGTAAATCTGCAAAATCTGGTAATAAAGACGATCAACAAAAGAAATCCGTTTTAGAGCGTGTATTAAAACAACTTGAAGCAGGCGAACCGGTGCGTGGATTGGGTTTAAGCGATGATGAAAAAGCTTTAATTAAAGACTTGTGCCTTATGACACTAAAACCCACCATGTATATTGCCAATGTCCAAGATGATGGTTTTGAAAACAATCCCTTATTGGAGCAAGTACAAGCACTGGCTCGTAAAGAAGGGGCAATGGTGGTGCCTATCTGTGCAGCCATTGAAGCAGAAATTGCGTTACTTGATGAAGCGGAGCGTCAAGAATTTCTTGATGACTTAGGTTTAGATGAACCCGGACTAAATCGTGTTGTCCGAGCAGGTTATCAACTATTAAATCTTGCCACCTATTTCACAGCGGGAGTTAAAGAAGTCAGAGCATGGACTATACCCACCGGCGCATCAGCACCGCAAGCAGCCGGCGTTATTCACACCGATTTTGAAAAAGGATTTATCAGAGCTGAAGTGATAGCGTATCAGGATTTTATAACTTACAAAGGTGAGCAGGGCGCAAAAGATGCCGGCAAATGGCGCTTAGAAGGTAAAGAATATATCGTTAAGGATGGTGATGTAATGCATTTTAGATTCAATGTTTGACAAGCCATGATACAGTCACTATAATTTCCGGCTTCAAGCATATCACGCTAATTGGCGATATAGCTCAGCTGGTTAGAGCACGGGATTCATAACCCCGGGGTCGGTGGTTCAAGTCCACCTATCGCCACCATAGAAATCAAAGACTTAGATTAAAAACTAAGTCTTTTTTTATGCCTAAAAATTCTTATGGCGCACTCCGAAATAAATCATCATAAAAACACCCACAACACTTGCCAGAATTTCAGGCACAAAAAAAAACCGGCATTTAACCGGCTTTAGTGGACTGTCCAAGCTAATTATTTTGCTGGCGGACTCATAACCAACCTGCCGCATTTAACATCATGACGGCTTGTCTACCGCGTACCCCGATACAAACTATGTAGGGTGCATAAGCGTTAGCGTCATGCACCAAGACTTATTTATGGCGTCTGCATTGATGTGTAGGGATTACCGAATTTTACGAATTTTCACCACTCAAGATCCTATGGAACTTTGGTGTCGTTTGTTTAAACAAACCCTTTTTTAAGTAGTATTTCAAATTGTTCAAACGGTACTGGTTTGCTATATAGATAACCCTGTACCTCACTGCAATTTTTCTCTTGTAGAAAATCCAGTTGCTCTATTGTTTCCACGCCTTCGGCAATGGTTTTTAAACCCAGGCTTTCCGCCAAGTTGATAATTGCACATACGATAGCTTTGTCTTCTGGATCAGTGTTGATGTCACGTACAAAAGATTGGTCAATTTTGAGTTTATAGACTTTAAATTTCTTCAGATAGCTGAGTGATGAATAACCGGTGCCAAAGTCATCAATCGACATGCGGATACCTCGTTCGTGCAGATTTTTTATTATCGCAATAGCATCCAGGGGATTGTGCATGGCGACACTTTCGGTTAATTCCAGCTCAAGATATTCCGGTGGTAAATTTTCTTCTTCAAGTATGCGTGTGACCCTATTAGGCAGATCAGTGTGACGAAACTGCACTGCCGATAGATTGACCGCCATCGTTAGTGGTGGATAACCTTGATCCAGCCATATTTTTGCCTGCTGTACTGCACATCGAAGTACCCATTCTCCAATGGGTAGGATCAAGCCACTGTCTTCTGCGACCGGGATAAATTCAGCGGGTGATACCATACCAAATTCTGGATGTTGCCAACGTAACAACGCCTCGGCTCCGATAATGCTTTTATTTTGTATGTTTATTTGTGGTTGGTAATAGAGTTGCAATTGCTTATTTTCCAGCGCATGGCGAAGTGCATTTTGCAATTGCATATTGCGTACTGAACGTATTTGCATTTCTTGAGTAAAGAAGCGGTAACCATTACGGCTATTCTTCTTGGTCTGGTACATAGCGGTATCGGCATTTTTGGAGAGTATTTCCAAATCAACGCCATCGTTTGGATAAATAGCGATGCCGATAGAGGCGGTCAGATTTAGATCATACTGTTCAATTAGATAAGGTTCGGAGATGATATCCAGTAATTTTTGTGATACCAATGCCGCGCCGCGTGCATTGGTATCAGGTAATAAGAAAATAAACTCATCACCACCTAGGCGCGATACTGTATCTTCTTCGCGTAGAACCAGGCGTAAACGCTTGGCCAATTCGATTAGTAGGGCATCACCGATACGGTGGCCTAGCGAGTCGTTGATATCTTTGAAGTGGTCAAGATCGAGGAACATCAAGGTCAACTGTTTATTATTGCGCTTGGCTAAACTGATCGCATATTTGGCACGGTCATCCAATTGAGTGCGGTTGGGCAGTCCGGTGAGCGAGTCGAAGTTTGCCAGATATTGAATACGCGCTTCGCTTTGTTTTTGCGCGGTAATGTCATCGTAAATACCCAAGATACCGATAACTTCCTTGGCCTCATTATGTAACGGTACTTTTGAGGTTCGCAGCCAGATAGTGCTGCCATCCTCTTGGATTTGCGGTTCTTCATAGAACAGTTTGGCGACATTTGCGTCCATGATGCGCTGGTCGTCGGCGCGATAAAGCTCTGCAGATTGTTTCCAAGATAATTGATAGTCATCCTTAGCGATAACATCCTGGCAACTTGCCATGCCTGCATCCTTGGCAAACACAGGGTTACAACCCAGATAACGTAATGTCTTATCTTTCCAGAAAATACGCACAGGCGCAGTGTCGACAATAGATTGAAGTAAGTTTAAGGAATCTGTCAGCGCAGTCTCAGCTTGTTTCCGCATAGCTTCGCGTTCAAAGTTATCCAGTGCAAAGTCAATATCCATCATCATTTCTGTCAACAGGTTGCGTGCAGCTTCATCAAAGGCGTTAAGTTCGGACGAGTAGAGGGTAAATGCGCCGATAACGACACCATTTCTATGCAGGGGTAAGGCGGCAGATGCTTTCCAGCCAAATATTGCCCCGCGCTCATGCCAAGGTGTTGTGGTGGGGTCATTTTGAAAATCTTGACACCAGAAAGGCTGGTTTTCACGCATAGCGGTTCCTGTTGGGCCTTGTCCAGAAGCGTCATTTACATCAATTGAAATTTGAATGCCTTTGAGATACTCGGTGCCATTACCTGAAAATGCAGCCGCTTCAAGTTGCTTGCTTTGTGTATTTAACAAGCCTATCCACGCCATTTTCATGCCGCCGAAAGTCACCGCATCCCGGCAAATTTGCGGGAATAATTCAGCTTCATTTGTACTGCGTACAATGGCTTGGTTGCACTGGCTTAATGCGGCGTAGAGCTGGGTGAGCCGTTGATTTTTAGCTTCAGATAATTTGCGCTCGGCATCAAGCGCGGCAAGATTGCGCTGAGTTTCTGACAACCAATCCATCACACTGTTTTTCATGTGTTTGGTGACCGAAATGGCGGATGAAAAATCGCCATTACCAATGCGAAAAATCTGTTCATGAAGCTCATTTACCGGGCCGCCCAGTGTATAGTGCAGGGCTTGATACGTACGCCATAGCATAATGACCAGCAACAAACCAAAAACAATAAACACCATACGTAACCGCAGGGCATTGGTTTGCGCGGTATGAACGATAGCCTGAGTGCGTTGCTCCATCATCAGGTAGAATTCGCTGATGGGTTGCATGATATTTGCCTTAGCCTGATGATAAGCGGTGTCTTGTAACATCAGACTCGCCTTGAATCGGGTAGCTTCTGTAGGCGGATGGGCGGATTCGATGAGTGCCATTGCCGCCAATTCGGTGCGGGCTAGCGCATCAGAATTAATTTTGGCTTGTGCTAATTTAGCCAGCTCCTCTTGGGTAAAACCGTTTTGCCGCATTAATTCCAGCAAAGCAATGGTGGCGCCGTTAGAACGCTGGTCGTTAATGGGTACTAAATGCCAATAAAGATTGTGATAATTGACAGGACGGGGTTTTTTACCGTCACGGATATCAAGAATTTCTAAAAAATGTTGCTTATAGATAATGTCACCCGTGATGACATAGTTGAGCACCATGCGAGTCAGGTCATCTGAAGACTGACGCAACTCATCGGCTAACAAGTGTGATTGCAGTCGTACTTCATTAGCTTGATCAATTTGTTTTTCTGAACGCACATAAAAAGCAAACAATAGGGCGAAAGTGACAAACATTGCCAAGGTAAGATAGAGATGATTGGAAAATCGAGATGATTTTTTTAGTGGGCTCATGGCTTTTAATCTTATTGCGTATCAGCCAATATACCGCCTTGATTACACAGCCAATATTCGTGTGATCATAAGATATAATGGCTAAGACCGTTGATTTATATCGGTAACATTAGACCTATACTTACATTGGTCAGTAATAGTCCGATGAAAATTTACCTAAACTATACCAAATTGAACTCCCCACTTAGCACGGGACAGCGTGAATAAGCTACGACGCGTGGAGGGCAAGCTCAAGCTCTGCTTATTTACGTTGAATGTTATAATGAGAATTGCTGATGACTTACAACAGTAAATCCCCTGCCCCCAAACTATTCACTCCCGTCAATAGAATAGAAAACTCCGCCGTACCGTCCGTGTCGGTATTGCCGTACAGAACGTGCGCGGTCTTGTCAAAATACAATTCGCCTCGATTGGAAAATACACCCGAAAATGTGCCGCCGACAGTGGGCAAAGAAAACAAATTATTCCCCGCCAACACGCTGTCCGAATCAATACCCGACAAATCAAGCTTATCGCCTTGGCTGCTTTTAAAATCATCGATGGTATCGCGCGTGGTGGCGGTGATGCCAGTTTCAGTTTCCACCGTATACTTAAATTGATCAGCTCCCAATCCGCCATGTAGCGTATCTTTGCCCAGCCCACCGATCAGCGTGTCATTGCCGGTGTAACCGTCAAGAAAATTATTGCCCGCCGAGCCGGTCAAACTGTCACCCGCCTGACCGCCAGTGACATGCTCGATGCCAAGCAGTTTATCTTGACCAATTTCCTTACCGCTGGCAAAACCCTGCCCCAAATCGACCGTGATAGCAACCGTGGCACTTGTATATTTGACCGTATCCGTACCAGTACCGCCGACATAATCATCATCACCTAAGCCATTGCCGCCAATGATTTCATCGTTACCCTCGCCGCCATTTACTGTATCATCACCCGCACCGCCAGCCAATGAATCATTCCCTTTGCCACCGCTTAACACGTTCTTGCCCTCATTACCGTTTAGATTGTTATTGCTATCGTTTCCGGTGAGTTTACTGGCTGCCGTACCTGGCGTAATCGAGCCATTTTCGATACCGAGCGGCAGCGTGTATTCGTCAAGGTTATACGGCATAATCACCGTATCCACATCGCTCGGCAAACCGTTGTCCGTAATCACATCCAAAGCATCATAGCCCAAATAATAGGTATCGTTGCCCGCGCCGCCGACCATCGTATCCAGACCTAAGCCACCGTCTAGGGAGTCTTTACCGCCACCGCCACTGAGATAATCATCGTCCTGCTCACCCCACAAATAATCATTGCCATCTAAGACACCATGACTATTTTTGTCGTCATCACCATAGAGCTTATCTTTGCCATAACTGCCATAAAGCGTGTCATTACCAAGCTGACCATAGAGAAAATCCTCATCTTCCCCACCGATCAAATAGTCATTGCCAATGCCACCGGACAGATCATCCTGTAAATCGCCTCCGCTGAGCGTATCGTCGCCATCTAAGCCATGCAACACATCACTTTGTACGTTGTCCCCTAGCCGCTTAAATAAGCCGGTTGAAGCATTGACAACACGGGTATCCAGTAAGGCATCACCAATGATTTTTAGCGGTCTGTCCAACGGCGTACCGATTGGAATGGGCGGCTCATCGACAGTCGTGAGATCCTCCTGATTAGTGATAGCAATAGGATCAATAAATAAGTTACGGTACACCACATCATTGCTGCTGATGGTATTCGTAATGGTGTAAATTTGATTATGATCATAGAGATTGTCATTAACACCAACAACCTTTAGCATTTGCACCGAAGCCCAATTATCTGCCGTAAACGTCAGGATTGGATTGCTGATTCTCCCTTCTGTTAAATCGCTACTGGCAAACGTCACCAACACATCACGCGTAGGTTTAGTCGCCAATGCCACACCAATATTCGCCGTATCGCCAGCTTCACTGGTGAACAAATCATCCTTCGTTATCACAAAACCCGGCTCAATCACAACAGGCGCGGGAATAACCGGTGCTGTCGCTGCACTACTGACGCTTTCTTTCATACCCAAGGCATCGGTATAGCTCGCTGTCACGCTAATGACTTTGCCCAGCGCATTGGTAGTGACCGTGTATTTGTCGCCTGTCGCCAGCACGGTGTTACCCATCTTCCAGGTATAACTCATCGTTCCCAAGCCATCCACATCCGCTAAGGTATTCGCCGCAGCCAACACCTGCCCCACTTGTGGCGAGGGATTATCAATCGTCACTTGACCAGTAGGACTATCGTTGACATTGCCTGCGCTTACGCTGTCACTGGTCACACTTTCTGGCTGATTCCAACCGTCGACATAGCTGGCTTTGACACTAATGAATTTACCAACATCCGCCTGAGTCAGCGTATAGCTTGTATCGGTTGCACCGACCATTGCGACACCATCACTCAGCCACTGATAACTCACCGTCCCTAAGCCATTGGCATCGACCAGCGTATGACTTGCCGTCAAGGTTTGATATTGCAGGGCAGAACCTGTAATGGTCACCTTGCCAGTTGGTGGTACTTGCGTGGGTGTGGCCAAAATATTCACCATTAACGAAGCGGGTGTCGCGCCGCCATTACCATCCATCACAAAATAATCAAACTGCACCGCGCCGCTAAACTTACTGTCGGGCGTAAAACGCCACTGACCACTGCCGAGTTCTGCCAACTCGCCTGTATCAGCCAACAGACTCAGTACCGCCAACGTATCCTGCTCCGGGTCAGTAAAGCCTTGCAATAAGGTCGCTTCAGTCAATAAATACGCCGTATTTTGTTTACCATCTGCTAACAGGGCAGTCGCACTGCCCGTTGGGTTTTGATTTGCCATAATGTTTTACGTCAATAGATAGATTAAAAAAGGATTTAGCATCGTAGGTTGGGTTGCCTGCTGTTTAGCAACCCAACGATGCTGCTAAGGGAATATATCCGACAAACTTTGTGCCTCTAACACGCGATCCGCCCACAGTTCCAATTCGGCGGACGGTGCTGAATCGATACGCCGCTC